>JBDUXZ010000030.1 GCA_039944855.1 Rhodothermales bacterium
CGATGACGGCGACGTCGGGGTCGGCCTCGCGGACGAGGTCGAAGGCGTCGGCGGCGGATCCGGCGAGGCCGCAGAGCTCCATTCCGTGCTGGGCGCGGACGGTGTCGGCGATGGCCTCGCGGATGGCGGGGTGGTCGTCGACGACGACGACGCGGATCCCGCCGGGGACAGAGGTGGAGGGCGTTGCTTGAGGGGTGGAAGTCATGGGCTCGCGGGGTCCGTCACGTACGCGCCGAGGAGCGGGAGCGGAGGGGTGAACTTACAGGTCCCGGCGCAATGGTGCCGGACCGTGACCCCTTCATCAATAACTATGCCCACAGTCCGTTATCTCCATTTGGGATAGCGCGCGCAGGTCCAAAATGGGACGCCGGGAGCGTCGGCAAAGATAAACATAACGGGATGAAGGGTCCTCGCCAGCACTCCAGGAGCGCCCGTTTCCCCGCGCGGTCACGCCTCATCCCGGCGATGGGCGGGGAGGACGACGCGGATCATCGTCCCCACGCCGTCTTCGGAGTCGATCGTGAGCGCGGCGCGGATGCTGCTGGCTCGCCGTTTCATGCTGTAGAGCCCGAGCGATTTGCCGGTGTTGCCGTCGGAGTCGAAGCCGACCCCGTCGTCCTCGACCTCCAGCGTCAGGTGGCGGTCCTCGGCCACGAACCGGATCCAGACGTGGCTGGGCTGGGCGTGCTTGAGCGCGTTGTTGATCGCCTCCTGCGCCATCCGGTAGAGCTGGAGCTTCACATCGTAGTCGTCGACGTCGGCGTTCCCCTGGTGGTTGAAGGTGCAGCGGACGTCGGAGAGCGCGTCCATGTTGGCCGCGAGCGTCTGGAGCGCCGAGGCGAGGCCCTCTTGGTAGAGCTGGGGCGGGACGAGGCCGCGGCAGATCTCGCGGACGCGCTGGAGCGCCTCCTCGGCGAAGGAGGTGACTTTCCTGGCCGCGGCGGTGCCCTCGTCTTCGGGGGCGAAGTACCGCGCGCCGAGGTTCTCGCTGAGCATCCGGATGCCGGTGAGGAGCTGGCCCACGCTGTCGTGGAGGTCGCGGCCGATCCGCTCCTGCTGCTCCTCGAGCACGGCCACCATCCGCCGTTCCATTTCCACCCGCTCCGTCACCTCGATGCAGCTCCCCCAGATCCGCACGAGCGCGCCGCGCTCGATCCGCCCGACGGCGTTAAGCGCGAAGTGGCGGGGGAGCGAGCCCTCGCCCTGCACGGTGAGCTCGTAGTTGTGGAGCCGGTACCCGTCCTCGACGAAGGTCTGGACGAGCCGCCGGTCGAGGCTCGGGACGAGCGTGCGGATGAGCTGGCCGATCACGGCCTCCGTCCGCTCCGCCCCGAGCAGCCGCGTCATCATCGTGTTGCACTCGGCGAGGTAGCCGTGCGTGAGGATGCGGTCGGCCTGGAGGTAGGGGAGGGCGAGGGCGGAGGTGGGCTCGGCGAGGTCGATCCGCCAGACGCCCTCGGAGATCGTCTGGACGAAGTTCCGGTAGCGCTCCTCGCTCCGCTTCCGGTCCGTGACGTCGCGGATGACGACTTGGACGGCGGGGATCCCCTTGAACGGGACGCCCACGGCGGTCGTCTCGACGAGGCGCTCCTCGCCGTCGAGCCGGATGATCTCGTGCTCGAACGGGCTGAAGGCGGGGCCCGACGCGTGCTCGTGGCGCCGGTGGTCGACGGCGTCGTACTGGTCGGCCGGGAGGAAGTCGCGGAGGGTGTAGCGCTCGAGGTCGGCGGCGTCTTGGAAGCCGAGGAGGTGGGCGCACGCCTCGTTGGCGTAGAGGATCTTCTCGTCGGCGACGACGAGGATGGCCTCGGGGTTGAACTCGACGAACTTCCGCCACCGCTCCTCGCTCTCGGAGAGGGCCCGCTCGGCGCGCTGCCGGCTGAGGTAGCCGGCGAGGAGGTCGCCGAAGACGGAGAGCACGCGGCCGTGCTCGCGGAGGGCGCCGTCGGAGAGCGCGGCGTGCTCGATGCCGAGGTAGCCCACGAACCGGTCCTGCTGCGAGAGCAGG
Source organism: Rhodothermales bacterium (assembly GCA_039944855.1). NCBI lineage: Bacteria > Pseudomonadati > Rhodothermota > Rhodothermia > Rhodothermales > Rhodothermales bacterium. Next base: position 2,009 of record JBDUXZ010000030.1, read on the forward strand.
GGGATGGCGACGCCTTCCTGCTCGCCGCCCAACCCGTTTCCCGCGCCGTCGCCGGCCGCGCTGTCGCCGGTAGCACCGCCGCCGGTAGCACCGCCGCCGGTTCTCGACCGGTCCGTGCTTGGCTGCGCCCCCTGTGTGCGTGCGAGCAGACGAAGGGCAGGAGCGGGGGAGGGGCCGTCGAAGAGCTTGCCCGAGGGGGCGCCGTCCCGCCGCCACCGCGTGACGGTGCCCGGCTGCGGCGCGTTGGCGACGAGGGGGTCGTCCTCGTCATCTACGGTGACGAGGTAAGCGGACTCCGCTCCGACGGCCTCGCCGACGAGTCGGAGCACCTCGCGGAGGTCGGCCTCGCCCGAGGAAACGAGGAGGCGAGAGACCTCGACGAGCGCGTGCTCGATGCCCGAGCGGGGTTCGAATGTGGGGCTCCGAGCGTCATTCATAAGGAGGAAGATAGGACACCGCCTCGTGCAACGGTGAGGCCTATGGCGCAACGCCGCGCTGAGCCATGGGCCTCCGTGATCGATGTTGCCGAGGGTACGTCCCTACGTCAGACGAACTCGGCCGATGGGCCCTCGTGGCCCGCTCGTTCTCGGAGGCTATGTCCGTTATAGCAACGATCAAACCATCAGACGCACGTCCCCGGTCAACGCCGGAGCCGCCTCCTCGTTCGCCGTCCCCTTACGCCGGACGATCCCCGCCCACACCGAGGGGCTGCTCGCCTCGATGCCATAGCGTTCGTGGACGTAGCGCTTGCGCTCGCAGCGGAGCCCGTTGAGGTCAACGACGCAGAGGGCGTCACCCGCGCGGAGGCCTGGGTAATCGAGGCCGGGGATATGGCGTCCGATAAGTGGAGGTTATCGGACACGAAGCCTTACCTTGTCAGGGCTATAGTGGCGCGGCTCGTTGTGGCATTGAATGTGCAATAACAGATATATCCTACCCCAAAGCGCCCGCCACGTCGCTGCTTTCATTGCTTGGGCCCTCGCTCTTGCTCCCACGGCACGATGGAGTTACGTTCCTTCCACATACCTATGTCCGACCGCACTTCCGACCTCACTGTCCAGCATCCCGACCGTGCCGTAGGGCCGCTCGCAAGAGAGGCTCAGGAGGCGCGGCGGTATGCTGCCCAAGCCCGCTCCGATAGCACGCGCCGGGCGTACCGCGCCGATTGGTCCGACTTCACGCGCTGGTGCGACGAGCGCGCGGTGTCTGCGTTGCCGGCGACGGCGGACACCGTGACCTTGTATATAGTGTCGCGCGCTGGGTCGGCCGCGGACGGCGGCCCGGGACTCAAGGTTTCCACGCTGACGCGGCGGCTCGCGGCCATCAGCCAGGCGCACAAGCTGGCGGGGCATCCGAGTCCCACCAGCCGCCAGAACGAGCCGCTCCACTCGGTGTGGCGGGGCCTCGTCCGCGAGAAGGGTGTCGCCCCCGCGAAAGTGGCCCCCACGCTAACGCCCGACATCGCCGCCATGGTCGGCGCGATCGCCACGGGGGTCGACGACGCGGGGGACGCATCGGCAGCGGCGGACGCGCTACGTGGGAAGCGCGACCGCGCCCTCTTGCTCATCGGCTTCGCTGGGGCGCTCCGCCGGAGCGAGCTCGCCGCCGTTCGCGTAGCCGATGTCACCGTCGGCGCCGACGGCCTCCGCCTCGTCATCCCGAAGAGCAAGACCGATCAGGAGCGCGCGGGGCAGGTCATCGGCCTCGCCTACGGCGCGCACGCAGCGACGTGCCCCGTTCGCGCGTACCGGTCGTGGGTCCATGCCGCCAGCAACGCCCTCGGGTGCCCGCTCACGGGGCCGGTCTTCCGAGGCGTCGGGCGGTGGGGCACGCTCGCCGGCGACGCCATCGCGCCGCGCACAGTGGCCCGCGTCGTCAAGGCGCGGGCGGCGGCGGCCGGGCTCGACCCCGCCCTCTACAGCGGGCACTCGCTCCGAGCGGGGTTCGCCACGCAGGCGGCGCGGAGTGGGAAGGCCGACCGCTCGATTATGAAGCAGACGCGGCACAAGAGCGTGCAGACGCTCAACGAGTACGTCCGCGACGGCCGCCTCTTCGACGACAACCCCTCCGATGGCCTCGGCTTGTGAGCCCCTGGGCGGGCGCAGCGTGCCGGCTCTCGATCTGTCGTCGTTGCTGGCGATGCCTCTGTGGCCCGGTTGATGTGCGTGAACTCAACCGTTCCCGGTTGCCTTTCGATGCCTCGCCCCTAAGGTCCGCCAGCGGAGCTGGCGCCTCCAGCGCGAATAGCCGTCGGCGATCGGCCCCGTTGTCCCCGAGCGGGCCTGGATTCGGTACCGTCGACGCCGCCCCGCCCCCCCTCGCGCGCCGCTCCCGCACGCGCGTTCTCTCGCAGGCGTCGTGCCTCGGACCCGGTCAGGAACGGCCTGCCACGCCCTCCCACGCGCGATCGGAACGTAGAATAGTCGACCTCACCCGAAAGTCATCGCTCCCGCTCGACTATAGTCTAGCGCGATCCCACCTGTCCTTCCACCGAGTCCGAGGCGCCGGCTGCGTCGGCCGATCCACACGGCTCGCGGGCGGGCGTCCGGCCGCCCATTAACGGCCTGATAGGGCGGCCCCAAATCCGGTTCATCGTCCGAGGAAGGACGAAGGCCCCCCTCGGACGAGGCCGTTCGGGTTTCGACGCCCCGGGGGTCTCTCAGAGGACGCCCTCGGGGGGACTCCGTCACGGGGAGGGCGAACGTCGCTCGACCCCCACCGCCCGCGTGCTCGTCCGCCGCGTCCCCCCAATCCGGGGCGGTCCCGGTACGGGCTGGCCCGAGGCGGCCGCTCCTCACTCCTCACCCATCAAACCCGAGGGATACCCATGCCCACACGCTCACGATCTCCACCCCAGAGCGATGCCTGCACCGCAGGCTAACCCCCGCCTACACCTAGCAAACGAAGCCCGCTCCCTCGCCGGGGGCGGGCTTCGTCCTTTCAACCCGGTGCTGCTTCTACAGCGCCGGGCCTCACACGAAGACCAAAGAGGTCATCATGCACAACGCAGTCAACATACTCCACGGACTCCGCCCCACCCATCCCCGCCCCGCACTTAGTCACCCGGCCTTCCGCCTTCTCGTCAAGCGACCGACGCTTGTCGAGCGACCGACGCTCGTCGCCGACCGCGGAACGGGCTACGAGCTCCCAGACGCCGACGCCTACGCGCGCCGGCTCGCCGAGGAGGCCGAGGCGTGGCTCGCCCACGCCCGCGCCCGCTCGCGGATGGGGGACGAGACCCTCGTGCTGAAGGCGCTCACGGCGCTCGCCTTCAGCTTCCGCCACCGCGCCCACGACTTCGCCGTGCCCTCGAAGCTCGCGGGGATGTCGAAGCACCAGCCCGTGCTCTGGCAGATGGTGAAGGACCACGTCGGATTCGGTACCCCGCTCGAGGTCGAGGAGGTGCCCACGGACAACAGCTCGGACAACCGCTCCCGGCTCGTCGTCTCCTACGAGGGCGAGGAGCTCGGGGCGGTGCAGCCGAAGCACGTCCCGTGGCTGCGGCCGCTCATCCCCTTCGGCGCCGGGATCTACCTCGTCCGCGTGACGGGGCAGGAGCGCGACTTCACGCTCGGCTGCAACGTGGCGTTCGGCCGCGTAGGGGGCGCCGTGGCGGCCTTGAACCACGCGCTCGGTACCGACCTCGGGCACGACCTCGGCAGCGACGGCGACGGCGGCGACGGGGCTTCTCAGACGCCCACAGGAGCCGCTCTCGTCGAGGCCCAACCCCGCCCGGATCACGGTGGGGACGGCGCGGCAGGGGGGCTCCGGCTCATCTCGTCGGCTCTGCCTGTGGCTAAGCCTCAGGCCGCCAGTACTGCCCATCCCGACGACGTCGTGCTCTACCGCGCGCTCGACGGGACGGCACGGGCCACGGTGAAGCACGTCGTCCGCCACAGCCCGAGCGGCATCGAGTGGGGCTACCACGGCTCCGGACCGGCCGACCTCGCCCGGAGCGTGCTCCTCGCCCACACCGACGAGGCCACCGCGGACCGGATCTACCAGGCCTTCAAAGCTGCTGTCGTGGCGCTCGTGCCGAAGAGCGGGGGCGTGATCCGCGCCGCCGACGTCCGGGCATGGCTCGCCGCACACGGCGGGGACGCCCAGCGGTAGCCCGAGGACGATAGCACTTCACCCCGAGCCCGAGCGGTTCACTTCACATACTGACAACCACCGACCGAGAGGCCGGGCTCCCTTCACCGGGGGCTCGGCCTTTCGTCGTTTATACCTACTACACACGATGAGAACCAACTCGAAGAACCACACCCTCGACCTCTTCACCACGAACTCTGCTACCCCGGCTGCTGATACGAGCGCGGCCACGCGTCTCAACGGGAGATCGACGACGGACTCGGCCACGAAACGGCCTGCGGGTGACGGTCTACCCGAGACGTCCCTGCCCGCGCTCAGTGACATCGAGTTCCACCGGACGGAGCCGTTCCGCGTCCCCGGCTTGAAGTCGCTCGTTATGCCCTGTCCCGTGTTCTCGCTCAGGCTTGTTAGAGAAAGGGATCACCTCACGAGAATGGTACAAAGCCCGGCCGACGCCGCGCGGCTGTGCTCGGAGATGCTCGACGGGCTCGACCGCGAGGTCTTCTTGGTCGTCGCGCTCTCGACGTCGAACCGCGTGATCGGGGCGCACGCCGCGCACCAGGGCACCGTGGATGCGTCGATCGCCAGTCCGAGAGAGGCCATGAAGTTCTGTCTCCTCTGCAATGCGAGGTCGTTCCTGATCGCGCACAACCACCCCAGCGGGAATCTGGAGCCGTCGAAGGCCGACGTTGCCGTCTCGAAGCAGATGAAGGCGGCGGGAGACGTCGTAGGCGTCCGGCTCCTCGACAGCCTCGTCTGCGGCTTCGACGGTCGCTACACGTCGCTAGCAGAGCGGGGGCTGATCTAACGCTGATCCTTAGAACGTCCCCCTCCTCCCACGCCTGAGCTCCGGTTCGACTCGAAGCCACCCTGGTGCCGAACGGCGATGACGAGCTGGGGGCGAGCGCGCCGGGTACCAGCGTGGAGGGGCGGCGATACGTCACCTCTGGGTGAGCCTCAATCCCCTCTGGGGGGGATTTACAAGGGAGACGATGCTCTGTATTCTCTACGTGCCCGCTCGACGGTGCCCTCGTGGCACCAACGAAAGCGCCCTACCCGACTGAACCTCGGATAGGGCGCGCTGGGCTTCTCCAGAACCATCACGAACCAGATCTACCTCCATGCAGTCTACGAACTCCGGCGGCGGCCCGCAAGCGCCGTCGCCGAAGCGCAACGTCGCCCGCCACGCGCTGCCGTCCGAGCGCACCGAACGCCCCGCGATCCCAGGCGGGCGCACTTCTTCTACTAGCTACAAGGCGGCTTCTACCGCAGGCGGTGGCGGCCTCGACGAGTGCCCCTGGCCGGTCGGGGACCTCACCGATCGCTCGACGGGGGAGGTGTTCGGGAAGCCCTGCGAGCGCCGGTGGTGCCCGTACTGCGGCGAGCGTCTGTACCGGTGCCACGTCGCCCACTTCACGGAGGTCTTCCGCGACCTCCCCGACCTCTTCGCCGTCACGCTCACCCTCGATCCCAAGGTGCTCCCCGAGGAGTTCCGCTACGACGCCCGTGCTCAGGAGGCCGTCCTCGTCGAGAAGGTCTGGACCCCGTTCCGGAGCAACTTCACGAAGGACTGCAAGAAGGCCGGCGTGGCGTTCACCTACGTCGGGGCGCACGAGCGCCACGGCGGTCGCCACGGCGGGGTGCCCCACATCCACGCGCTCGTCTCGTGCCCGCTCCCGGACGCCGAGGAGGCCATGGCCGCGCGTTGGTTCCACTCAGGGGGCGGCGCCGTGCTCTCGGTGGAGCCCGTCGAGGGCGGCGAGCGCGGCGTGGCGCGGTGGCTCGGCTACTGCTTCAAGGGGTGGTTCGGGAAGACGGCTCCGCGTCACCGCCGGCTGCTCAGCAACAACGGGATCGGGTACCACTCGGCGGCGGCCAAAGCGCGCCGCCGGGAGCACGTGGAAGACCCGGACCGTTTCGCCTACACGCCGCCGGAGGAGGGCCTCCGCCGTGAGGACCCGGGTCGGGTGCGGGCGGCGCTCCCCGTCGGCGCCATCGAACTCCAATTCGATCGGCGCTCGACCCGCTACCTCCGCTACGTCGAGGGCACGCCGTACGGGGTGCAGGTGGACCTCGACGAGAGGGGGGCGCAGACGTACACGCTCGTGGAAACGGGCCCCCAGTACAAACGACGCCTGGGGGGATATCCCACGGTCGGGAAGTGCGACTCTATGGCGGCGGCAAAGGCGGAGGCCAATCGCCTCGCGAACGAAGAGGGGGTAGAGGGTTGATCTCGGTTGCCCTCATGGATGAGATTGAGGTTGAGCAGGCCATTCGCTCGGCGGCGGCCGAGGCCGCCGCTAAGGAGGCGCACGCAGAAGCGTCGCCCGCTCGAGGATGCCGGAGGCGGCGAGCCGCTACGCTCTCGCCTGTCTCGACGAATCCTCTGCGCTACCCCGGAGTGCTACTGCTCCTGGTAGACCCCGCGATTGGGGCCGCGTGCGTGCGGGACCAATTCGATTCTACCCCCCATCGCACTTTAGCCCCTCCCCCTGCCGAGGCTCCGAACTCCTAAGCGGGCCGCATGCCGTCTCACAACCGGTATCGTTTTCGCGCACGGTATTTGATGCGGACCGGGGCGCCTGCACCCACCGATCCACCCAGCGACACCCTATTATGCTTGGCTTCCCTTTGATTTCTAATGCAGTATCCCTCCTCCCCCCCCCGATGCGGCGGGCGCTCTCCGTCGCCCTTATTCTAGCGGGAGCCCTCAGCGGCACGCCAAGCTCCGCCCAGACCAGCGCGCCCGTGACCGGCGCGACCGCCTCCTACGACATCGAACTCGAGGCAGGGCCGAACCTCGTCGCGCTCCCCGTCGTGCCCGACGCGAACGCCGTCACGGACATCGTGTCGGGCGTGCTCCCCCAGCTCACGCTCGTGCAGAGCAACGCCGGGCAGTACTTCATCCCCGCGCAGGGGATCGACGCGCTTGGCACGTGGAACTGGGCGGAGTCGTACAAGATGGTGCTGACCTCCCCGGCAACCCTCACGGTGGAGGGACCCGAGATCTTGCCGCAGTTCTCGCCGGTCCTCCTCGAGAACGAGGTGGGGAACTGGGTGCCGTACTTCCGCCGCGAGCCGATGGCCGTGGCAGAAGCGCTCGCTCCCATCGCTGCGTCCCTCGCCCGTGTGGAAGCCGCCGACGGCCGCTTCTACCAGCCCGGCGACGAGGCTTCCACCCTCGACTCACTCCGCACGGGGCGGGGCTACAAGATCTGGGTCACGCAGGCCACTACCCTCACGTACCCCGCGAACCCAGCGCAGCCGTCGGATGGATCGACGGTAAACACTCTCGGTGAAGCGCTTGCGCTGACCGGGCTCACGCCGGGGCAGCAGATCGAGGTGCTCGGGTACTACGCGCCCGGCGACGGCGGCGGCGGCACGTTCCTCGTCACCGACAGCGGCGAGACGCCCGACGGCGGTCTCGTCTTTGTGCCATATGAGGCACAGGGTGTCCCCACTACCCATACGCGCATCGGCATCAACGCTAGCCACGCTATCGGCAACCTCTCTGCGGGACAGGACGTGGTGTTTGGCAGCGTGAGTGTGGACCTCCTCAACCCGAACACGGAAGAACTTCTCCTCACCATCGACGGCAAGCACCTCCACGGGCATAACGCGTGGCAATCCAAAGATCAGCAGCCCATGTTCGACTACGAAACGGGTTACCTCCACGACTACGCCTACCGTATCTACGCATACTACGATGATCTCTACGGCACTCCCGTCACTACTTATCTGCGGACCACCTATCGCGTGACGACCTCCGACCTCCGCCTCGTCCGTCAAGGCGTAGAGGACACGCTGAACGCCCGGTGGTTCGGAGCGAGGACGTACGCCGAGGACCCCGCCTTCGACAACCAGCCTGTCCTCGCCCAGATGATGAACGTGGCGAACGCTCGTAACGTGACTTCGCCGGGCTCGGTGACAACACTCTACCTTCCTAACATCAACGGGCAGAGCACCGTGTATGAATACTGGGGCTCCATCGAGATGGGCGACGGGATGACCCTCGCAGGCGAGGCCGGGACGGAAGTGGTCGAAGCCATCACGACGCTAACGAGCCCTGGACTGGCTCTTGACGATGGCACCTACGTCGTCCACGATAGCCTCTCTTACACCGTCTCTGGAGACGTGGTGACATACACGTACTACCCCGTTCGCCGCCGCTCCGACGCTACGATCCTGCGAGTGAAGGATGACAAGGCCCTCGAGTACGTCCGCCGTTATCGTAATCCCGGTGCTGAGGGGGCCTTGCCTAAGGATGCCAAGTCAGTCCTGAACACAGCCTCCACCGTAATCACTAGCGCCCACGACATCATGTACATGGGGCTTGAGAACATCGTGCTCGACGGCAATTGGGAGGGCAACCTCGACGTCTACAACACCACTCTCGACCATCTCGAGAGGGAGACGTACCTACGCAATTCCCCCGGCTGGTCCGGTTTCGTGAGCACGAACCATGGAAACAAGGCGATCCCGGTGGGGCAAGAGGTCGTCGTCCGGAACGCGGAGGTCTCGGGCTATGGGGCGACGGGCCTGCTCGGACACCAGAATGCTACCTGGCAGGGTGAGAACGTCCGCTCGGGGAACGCTGTCTACAACCACAACCATTACGGGGCCAACGGGACGTGGGAGAACTACACGATGGAGGGGTTCGGGTGGACCCACGTCGTCTCGAAGGGGGACACCTTCCGCAACTTCGTCTACGAAGACGCGGCCGACTCCCCGACGGCCCGCTCCGGTCCTGAGATCATCAACTACCGCAACGATCATGGTCGAGGCTTCGCCCTCGACGGGTTCTTCTTCGACTTCCGGGGCTCGTCGCAATACTCGGAGATCGTCAACGGGAACGGTAAGCCCATGCAGCAGACGGACGGCGTAGTGATCACCTCCCCAGACGTGGGTTTCGCCACGCTCTACAAGCGGAATGGGATCAGCCAGGGGCTCCTCCCCAACAACGACTTCGTGAATATCGACGTGTTCGTGACCCAGAGCGCGGCGGCCGTAACGGGCTACCTCACCTCTACGGAATCGATCGTCGAGGACGTGCGGTTCGTCTCCGCGAAGCCGGACGGCACTCCGGCACGCACAGGCAGTCTGGGCGCCTTCCAAGGCGTGATGGGTGGCGGTTCGTCGTGGTTGCAGCCCAAGAACCGTGTTATCCGCGAGGTGGACCTCGCCCTAGGAGGCGCCTCCTTCGACATTCTCGACCTCAAAGTGAAGGAGAGTCTTGTAGAACCGATGGAGTGGTTCGTCCTCAACTCCAAGTTCAATAACACGAGCGCGGCCATCTTCAAGGCGAACGGAGCCGCAGCGGGTGAGCTCTACCGCTTGGAGGACCCCGACAACCCGTATGCGAGAGTACTCTTCCGCGACAGCGAGTTCAACGTGCCGCCGGGTTCCTACTACCTGTGGTATGAGACCTTCCTCACCTTCTCCTACCACGACAACTCCGTAGATCGCCTCACAGGAAAGACGAGTGAGAGTACGGGGACCGTGAACATGACGGCGGCGGGTGGCGAGACGTTCATCGACGTGGACCCCGACCTCTGGTGGGTCCCGATGCAGGCGGAGTACGTGACGTACACGGGGCACGATGCTGGCCTCGTGGCCTCCGTGGCCCCGGTGTGCTCCGGTATGATAAAGGCATTCGGCCTCCCTACTAGCAACAGCGACGACAAGCGGGATTGCAACCTCCGCTTCACGTTCACGGGAGCGCTCACCGCAGGTGAACAGGTGACGTTCGACTGGACGGCGGCGGTGCAACCGTGGCCCAACGGGGTGACAGTGCCCGATACGAGTGGATGGTAGCGATGGTAACCCTTACCGGCTCAACATGACGACTGAGAAACGATTGGGGAAACAACCACGGCATGCCCATGCCGTCCGCCGGAACCACTCTAGCAGGCGGGTCGCTCGTTGGAGGAAGTTTGCCACCACCGCCCACTCTCGGGCTGCAGCGCGGCCCGTATCGTGCTGATCCAGCCGATACGGGCCGTCTTTTATTCCCGATCGCTGCTGCGTACAGCCAAGAGAACAAGCGGACTTCGGATTGGGCGCCCTCGTGCCACGGAGCCGAGCGTCACCGCACGGGCTGGGCGCTCGGCGCATCGTCGACGGGCGTGCCCCGGAGCGGGCCATCTCCGAGCTCCCCCCCGAGCGCGTCGGCCAACGCTGGCGCGAGCGTGGCCGCGAACGCCGCCGTGAAGTGGTTGTCGTCGCGGAACGTGACCACGCCGTCGCGGACGGGCTCGCATGCTTCGTCAGGGCAGACGGCCTCGCTGAGGTCCACCTCCCGCACGCCTTCCACGCGCCGCGCCGCGGCGGACTGCGCCTCGATAGCGGCGGCGTACGGGCTCTCCCGCGAGAACGCGCACGCCTCGGTCCCGTCGCCTCGCCAGGTCTTGCGCGAGAGGCAGGCCGGGAGGGCGAAGCCCGGCCTCGGCGTGTCGCGGAGGTGGACGACCCGCCCGCCGGCCTCGGCGCTCACGGCTGCGACGCGCCGGTAGAACGCCGTCGTCGGCTCCGACCACGTCCCGTCCGCGTACTCGTCTTCCGTGGCTGCGGAGGAGACGACGACGAGGGCGGGGCTGAGCTCGCCCACGCGCACGACCGTCTTGTCCCGCCAGATAGAGCACTCGTCGTGGAAGCGACCGAGCGTGTCCGACCACTCCCGCGTATCGACCATGTCGCAGCCGGAGTGGGTGAGCGTGACGAGGTGCCACCCCTCGAGCTCCGCTGCCAGCGTCATGGCAGGTAACCAGTGGTCGGCGTGGCTGTCGCCGAGGAGCAGGACGACGGGGCCGCTCTCGTCGCCGAACTCGCACTCGATGACGTCCGTCTCCGTCATCCCGCCGATACAGCCCTCGGCCCCTTCGCCGTAGCGATCGAGCACGGCCGCGGCGTACGCCTGCTGCTCTGGGGAGCCCGCCGCTTCCCCAGCGAGGTGCCCCCAGCCAAGCGCGAGCCCGACGCCGAACGCCGTGAGCATCCCGGCCAGCGCGAGCCCCCGCCCGCTCCGCTCGGCCAAGAACCGGTGGTGTCGCACGGGGTCCTCCACGAGCCGGTACGACGCCTCGGCGAGCACGAGCGAGCCCGCCGCGAACGCGAGCCGCTGCCACAGCGGGAGGTGGCCGAGCATCCCCGCCGCGAAGACGAGCACGGGCCAGTGCCAGAGGTACCACGAGTAGGAGAGCCGGCCGAGCTCCTGCAACGGCCGCCACGCCAGTGCCCTCGCCAGCGACGTGTCGGTACGTGCGGTCCCGGCACGCAGCGCGAGCACGGTAGCTACGGCGGGGAGGAGCGCAGCGAAGCCGGGGAAGGGCGTGCGGGCGGAGTAGAGGCACCCGGCCACGAGGATGCCAGCGAGCCCGAGCCATCCGAGCCAGCGCGAGGCCGCCGGTACCTCCTCGAGCGAGCCGAACCGCCACCCGCTAGCGTCCCGCGTGAGCCGGGGCACCATCGCACCGAGGGCGCCGAGGCCGAACTCCCACGCCCGCGTGGGCGAGCCGAAGAAGGCCCAGTGCGTGCGGAGCGTGCCCATGAGGTAGAGCGTGAGGGCGAACGAGACCACGCACACGGCCACCATAACCCAGATCAATCGGCGCTGGCTGATCGCACTCGGCGCTCCTCCGGACGGCGCTCCCGACCCCCTGCGTCGGACGCCGGTGAGCGCGAGGAGGACGAGCACGGGCCAGACGAAGTAGAACTGCTCCTCGACGGAGAGCGACCACGTGTGGAGGAGCGGGTTCGTCTCGGCCTCGGCCGCGAGGTAGTCCGTGGCGCCGGCGGCGAAGTGGAAGTTGGAGAAGTAGCCGGCCGTCGCGACGGCGGTGTCCGCGATCGGCCCCTGCTCCAACGGGCTGTAGAACACGAAGGCGAACGCTGTCACCGCGACGAGGAGCACGGCCATCGCCGGGAGGAGCCGGCGCGCGCGTCGGGCGTAGAACCGCCGGAGGTCGACGGTCCCCGTTCGCACGACCTCGGCGGCGAGGATGCCCGTGATGAGGTAGCCCGAGAGGACGAAGAAGACGTCGACGCCGACGTAGCCGCCGGCGAATCCGGGGACGCCGGCGTGGTAGAGCACGACGAGGAGGACGGCGATCCCGCGGAGCCCCTCGATGTCCTGCCGGAATGGGGGGGCGGGGCTTCGGGAGCGCGGCGTGGGCGTGGCGCGGCGCGGCGGCGACGGGGCTCATAGAGCGGGGCTAGGGTTGGGTACGACCTGTCGTTAGGGATACGACCTATCGAGGAGAGGATAGGTCGCAACCACCTATCCATCCTATGCCTTGCCCCTGTTACGCCTACGCTTTGTCGTCCCACCGCTACGGCTTGCCGCTCCTCATCCACTTGCCCCGTCGTCACGTTACCTGCTGCAAGGTATCGCCTGAACCAGTGGCAGGCACCACGGCCTAGGCGCCGAGCAGGCGCCCGCACGCCACGACGCAGACGAGTATCCTCGGCCGCACGCTACGCCGCCCACGCGCCGAGCGTCTGTAATACGAGAGCCACGTGCTCCGCGTCAGGATGTCACCTGCAGGTAGGCCGCGCTCGGGAAGTGGCCCGGCGTGGTCTCCAGCCCCTCGTCGTTGCCGGCCGGCCGGTAGTTGGGAAGCAGCGTCGCGAGCTCGGCGGGCGCAGCGTAGTGGAGCATCGCGAGCGAGGCGCGGAGGGCGAACCGGCTGTTGTAGGCGAGGAAGGCGTGCAGAAGCACGCTCTCGTGGGGGAAGACGAGCGCGGAGTCCAGCGTGTTGCGGTCGTAGTCGTACGGGAAGGTGATGTCGTGGAAGTGGGCCCAAGCGCCCTCCTTCAGCCGAGGCAGCATCTCCAGGATGATCCGGCTGACCTCGCCGGCCGGACCGAGCGTGTGCGTCGAGTCCACGAAGAACAGGAGGTCGTTGCCCAGCGCGCTGATCCGGTCGAGGTCGACGAGTTCGACCTTCTGCTCAATGAGCGTGACCTTCCCCTCCCGCGTCAGGCGCTTGAGGTACCCCGTCGGGTACGGGTCGACGCAGATGATCTCGGGGGTGTAGCCGGCATCCTCGGCCGCCATCAGGCAGAGGGCCGTCGAGACACCGCAGCCGATCTGGAAGATCTGCCGCGGCCGCTTCGAGCGGACGAAGGCGTAGAGGAAGTCGGCCTCGATAGGCCCGTAGCCCGTCTCGCCGTTCTCCTCGGAGGCCCGGCGGCGCAGCTCCCCCGCCCGCACCCGCTCGACGAGCTCTGGCGTGCAGACCTCGCGGACGAAGGCGAGCTGCCCCTCGGCGTCCGCCCCCTCGACGCCGATCATCGAGAAGGGGCTCTTCCAGTGGTCGGACTGCCGGAGCAACCGGACGTCGGGGATCTCGGAGTAGAAGTGGCGAGGCAGCACGTCGAAGCCGAGGCGCTGCCCGCTCTCGAACAGGCGGCGCAGCCCAGACTTCAGGGCGTTCTTCAGGGTTCTGTTCAAAGCGGAGTATCGTTGAAGGACCGGGGCGCCCTTCATCGGGCACCGGAATCAGAGAAGAGGAAAGCTACACGGCCACAGGCTCGACGGGCTCCTGTGCATCGTTCGGCTTGCCGACGCGCTCGAACATCCGCTCCCACATCGCGCACGCTACCTCATGCTCGTAGCGATTCAAGAATGCAGCACGGGCGCGGGCGCCCTGCTCGGCGCGGAAGCCGTCGTCGTCACAGAGCCGAAGGAGGTTGTCGACAAGTTGACTCGTTGCCGCTTTCCCCTCGCGGTCATAGTCAACGACAAAACCGATCTGCTCGTCGAGGATCGTCTGTGCCGGCTCGGACGCTTCGGGGCCGACCATCACCACGGGCAGGCCGGCGGCCATGATGCCGTAGAGCTTGCCCGGCACCGCGATCCCGGACATGTCGCTCCGCAACGTGAGGAGGTGGGCGCTCGGGGCGGTCAGCGAGTAGCGGAGCTGCTCGCGCGGGAGGTAGTCGAGGTAGCGGAAATTCTCGATCCCGTGCGACTCGGCGAAGGCGACGATCTCTTTCTTACGCGGGCCGGACCCGATGAAGAGAAAGAACAGCTCGGGGTGATCCTTCAGCGCCTGCATCGCGCCGAGCACCTCGTCGAAGCGGTGCGCGAGGCCGGCGTTGCCGGAGTACATCACGACGCATTTGTCGCGGAGCCCCCACTCGTCGAGGAGCGGGTTCTCCTCGTGGGGCAGCGGCTCCACCTCGTCTTTCCTGCTCCAGACGGGGATCGTGTGCAGCCGCTCGCGGCGGACGCCCTTCGCTTCGAGCCGCCGCTTCATATACGCGCCGAGGTCCACGACGAAGTCGGCGTTGCGATAGCCGAAGTCGTTGAGCCCGTGGAGGACGCGGGAGAGCGGGCTCCCCTCCGTGATCATCCCCACGGCCTCTTCGGCGTCGGGGTGGAGGTCCATCGACCAGATCCCGTAGCGCTGCCCGCGCAGCTGCTTCAGCACGGCCCCGACGCAGCCGAGGAGCGGCGGCGTCGTCAGCATCACGAGGTAGTCGTGGTGCCGCGCGCGGAGGACGCGGAGGATCGCTTTGAGGTAAAAGCTGGCGTAGTCGGCGATGCGGCCGAGGTGGGAGCCGCGGCCGAACCCCGTCCCACGGACGCGGTAGATGCGGACGCCGTTGTGCACCTCCTCGGCCGGTACGTCGAGCTCGCCGGCGAGGTACTTCGCCCGGCTGCACAGCACGCTCACGTCGTAACCCTCGGTCGCGAGGTGCTCGGCGAGGTCCGTGAGGTGCTGGCCCGTCGAGGCGAAGTCGGGCCAGTAGTGCTGGTTGACGAAGAGAAGAGACGGCCGATCGGGCATAAACGCGGTTAGAGTCGATAAGAGGTAGAGGTGGACAGAGGGCTACAACGACACGTCGGCGGCGCGGAGTCGCTGCTCTTTCATCTTGACGACCGTCATGTATTCGTACGTCGATAGCAGGCGGCAATACGTGTACCCGGCGGCCCCGTCGAGGAAACCGAGGCGAAGAAAGTACATGTAGAGAAACCGCAGGGTGGGCCTGAAGGGCAAACGTGCCGCGATCTGTTTGAGCGTGCGGCGGCGGCGGGTACCGTTGCCAGAGGCCAGGCCCCGCCAATCGATTCTGCCTTCGGCCGCCTCCTCGAGCGCCTGGCGCGCCTCGGCCGTGGAGTAGCGGTTGTGCCTCTCGAACCAGTCTTCCAGTCCCTTCGAGAAGGAGTAATGGAGCAGGGGATGTTCGAGCGTGCCGATGCGCTCGGGCAGCAGCGCCTCGCGCTGCCCGTGACCGACCTGCACGAACGAGAGGGCCTCGCGCCGTCCGAGCCGCACTTGGTAGGTCGGGTACATCCCAGCATGCCGAAGCCACTGCCCGTGCAGCATCATCTTCGAGGGTACCTGGTAGGCATCCTTGCTCTCGTCTCCGATCACTCGGAACAGCTCGTCGTGTAGCTTCGGCGTGACGACCTCATCGGCGTCGAGGTGGAGCACCCACTCATGACGGAGACCTCCCTCGGTGAGGCCAAAGTTGCGCTGCCCAGCGAAGTTGTCGAAGCGGCGCTGCAGCACGCGCGCACCCCACGCCTCGGCGATTTCGACCGTCCGATCCGCGCTGAACGAGTCGACCACGAGGACGTCGTCGGCCCATGTGATTGCATCGAGGCACCGGGGGAGGTTCGCCTCCTCGTTGAGGGTGAGGATCAGGACGGAGATAGACATGCTAGCGGCGCGGCGTGGGAGAAGCGCCGCTTACAGGGGTATCGTTCATCTCGCGGCGTTTGACGGGGACGGCTGGGTTGCCGGCCACAATCACCCAGGGCTCGACGTCACGCGTCGCCACGGCCGCCGCACCGACGATGGCCCCCTCGCCCACGGTGATTCCCGGCCCGACGAACGCGTCGGCACAGATCCACGCCTGCGACCCGATCGTGATCGGCGGCTTGAGGAGGGGGAGATCGGACTGACGGTAATCGTGCGTACCGGCGCAGACGTGAGCGCGGTGCGAGATCGTCGCCCGCTCGCCGATGGTGACCGGACCGAGGTTGTAGATCAACACGTCCTCTCCAATGGCGCTCCAAGCCCCCACGGCAAGGTTCCACGGCATGTACACCTGCGTGGAATTATAGAGGTGGACGTGGGGCCCTACCGTGGCGCCGAAGAGTCGGAGCACGAACCGCCGCCACCCGAAGAAGGGACGCGGGCTAAACCGGACGAGGTACTTCCCTACCATCCACAACACGCGCAGCCCCATCTCTCTCCGGCTGTATTTCTTCGCCGTTCGGTTCGTCTGGATATCGAGGGTGTCGGGTTCCGGCATGGGGGTAGGAGCGGGCGATCGCGACATGGTACGCATGATACGGTACGTGCACACGGAGCTAAAGCGGTGCCGCATCGCCGGTTCTCGTTCTTGACCTGCTCTCCGTTATCTCTGCATTACGTCACGTCCCTTTGCGCTACGTCACCACGACGGCTTTGGGGCGCACTCCCCCCTCTAGCACCCACACGTACGCCTCCCGCATTTTCGCGGCGACGTGAGCCCACGAGAGTTCCTCTTCAACGTAGGCACGGCCGCGCTGGCCCATCGCGAGCCGGCGCTCGTCCGCGAGCGATGTCGCCTCCCTCAGCGCCGCCACGAGAGGCTCCACACCGGTGTCGATCCACCACCCACAACCGCGCTCCTCCAGTATCCCCCACGGCGCCCCTCTTGTTGTGATGGCGGGTATCCCCGCCGCCAACGCCTCGGCCACGACGATCCCAAAGTTCTCGCTGAAGGTGGGCAGCACGAACAGGTCGGCACCGTAGTAGAGGTCCCACTTCGCTCGGTCGTCCACCTCCCCCGTCCACCTTATCCCTTCCAGTCCGAGCGCTCGGATCACGTGCTCAACCTCGGCGCGGTGGCCTCCCTCGTCTGGCCCGGCCAGCACGAGCTCCCACCCCTCCGCCCGCACCTCGGCCCAGGCACGGACTAGGTTGATCAGCCCTTTCTTAGGGTGGACGCGGGACAGGAACAGCGCCTTGCGCACCATGCCCGTCGGCGCCTCACGGGCACGGTCGGGGAGTTCGACGCCGTTGGGGATGAGGGCGACCGGCTGACGCAACCCCGCCCGTCGGATGTCTTCGACTTCCTCTTCTGCCGTCGCGTGAAAGAGCCGGGCCGATTGGAGGTCGCGGCGCTGATACAGGGCCCAAGCCACCCTCTTCTTCCCCGCGTTGAACCGCAGTGCCCACTCTGTCAACATCCCCCGCGTGCTGACTACGAAGGGTACGCTGGCGCGAGCCGCCGCTCGAGCCGACGCGTGGTTCGTCGGTAGCCACAGCCCGTGGTCGTGGATGAGCCCACTCCCCCCTCCCACGGTGTCGCGGATGGCGGCACCGAACCGCCCCGCCCCCGGCAGGAAGGCGTGCCAGCCCCCTTCGGGTTCGACAAAACGAACGTTCGCGCTGTCGCTCGCGGGCATGACGGGTGGGGGCTCCCCGGGCTGCCGTTGCCGCGTGACGATACTGACGCCCACGTCTTGCCGTGCGAGGTCGCTACAGAGGGCCGTCACGCTACGGCTAGGGCCGCCGTGGTCAGCGCGAAGACTACTAACGGTGTGGATCACCCTCACGCAGCTCCCTCCGCCGCGCTGGCGTGCTCTCGCTGTTTATCGGGGGGAGCGATCCCATAGACCGATCCCCAGGCCTGCGCAAATGCCGGCCTCGTAATGCCACGCCGCGCGAGCGAAACGCCCGCGGCCTCCTTCGCCGCACCCAGCGTTGCCACATCCACGTCGAGGTAATACTCAATCCCTTCACGCAGCGCCGCCGCCGTCTTCGCCCGGCACACGAACCCGTCCAAGCCGTGCTCGACGAGCTCGGGCAACCCGCCATCGGGGAACACCACACTCGGCACGCCCGCCTGCTTCGCCTCGAGGACCACGTTGCCGAGCGCCTCGTCACACACCGAGGGGCACGTGTGCACGTCGGCCCCGACGAGGAGCCCCGGCACGTCTTCGAGGTAGCCGACAAAGCGGATGCGGTCGGCGAGCCCAGCGGCCTGCACCTTCCCGGCGAGGACGAGAGCGAACGGGTTTTGCTTCGAGACGGAGCCTGCGAGCACGAACCGGACATCGTCCCGCTCGCGGCAGAGCGCAAGCGCGGCCTCGACGAGAATATCCACCCCTTTATGCGGCCGGATCTGCCCGACGTACGCCACGGTCCGCCCGTCGAAGGGGTCGAGCGTAACGGGGTGCTCCGGGACCGGACGTTCGGGGGGATAGCTGTAGAGCACATGCGCTTTGTAGGGCGGCGCGCCCGTCGCGATCAGGCTCTCGCGGATGTGCTCCGAGATGCAGACGAACCGCTCCACGCGGGGCACGACGAGCCACCGCCACACGAAGCGGTAGAGCGCGTGGTGCTGCGTCGGGACGTCGCCGAGGCGGTATATCAGGGGCGTCCTCATCAGCAGGAGCGCCGGGAGCACGCTAAGCACGTAGTGCTGATTCGCCGCGTGGATGTGCGTCGGTTCGTAGCGCCGGGCGATCCGCCCCAGCCCCCACGACGCCTTGACGAGTCGGGTGAGGTTCTTCACCCACCCGAGCGGTCGGAGCCGCTTCGTAAAGTGGTAGGCATACGCAAGCGACGTCCACCGGAGCCCGAGCCGGTCGAGCGTAGGCTGGATCTGGACATGTCCCCAGTCCGCATGAGTTACGAAAAGCGCATCTACCCCAACGCTCTTCGCAGCGTAGAGGGCCTCGATATTGCCACGTTCCTGCCCGTTTAGCGCTGCATTGCCGAGCAGGACGAGGACGCGCGGCGCGCGCTCCCGTTGGGACTCGGGGTCACTCATACGGTTGGGAGGAGCCACGTGCTGAAATCACGTTCCGTGTGCGAGAGATGGACGGGCCAAGCGAGCGGGCGCGCTTCCTCCCTCCAGCCACGTCCGGAGCCGCGGTTCGAGGAAGTACAGTAGCAAAGCCAGCACCATAAACTTCATCGTCACCCCGCCCAACATCTTGATCCCCGCCATCTCAAACTGGTACGCCTCGATAAGAAGCGCCGTCGCGAAGGCATAGCCGAAGATGGCACTCTGTGCACGCGATATGAAGAAGGCATACAACCACCCCCAGAAGAACCCCATCATAAAGATGGGTACGAACATACCCGGCACACCGAAATCGATGTAGCTCTCGCCCATGTACCCGATACTGATGGAGGTGCCCTCATCGCCACTCGCCAGAAATAACCCGGTATACCGCATAGTGAACTCGGAGTCCGACTTCAACACCGGCTTGTCCGGGAAGAAGACGCGGGGTTGGAGCACGTGGAGGATCGATTCCATCCAGACGTTGCCGCCCTCATGCGGGCGGTACTCCGGCACGAAGTCCATCGTCAGCGCGAAGAAGTCCACGTAGGCGATCCGGATGAACAGCGGCTCCATCCCCTCCTGTACGTCCTCCCACGACAGCGACCCGATCAACTCCCCGAGACGGCCCAGTTGCTCCGACCGTGACACGACGGTGGTCTGTGTCTGCTCACCTTGGGTTAGGAAGTTGCGATACTCATTCTTGACGCTCGTCCACGCCGCGCCGAAAACTAAGAGCGCCGCTAGCACTACCGTCCCCATTACGATCACCCCCGGCCTGAGCTGATATCGAACCGTGACGATGACGAGCAAGGTGACGAAGAGGACCGTTTTAAACCCGGAGAAGAACCCAATGCCGCCGATGAACTCGATGGCGATCGCAGCGAGGAAGTAGAGATACCGCTCGTTGCGCTGAATGACGAGGTAGCCCAGCAAGAAAAAGAAGACCCACTTCACCGCCACTGCCGAGAGGAGTATCTGGGTCACCGAACCAAATATCCAAGCGTACTGCGCCACGACGGCCGTTGCCGCCGCTCCGATGAGGTAGAGCAAAAACGCTCGGTCTACGGAGAACGTGCGCGTTTCTTCTGCGGCCTGAGCGTGTCCCGTGGGGGCCAGCTTCCGCATCCCGAGGCGCATCCCGAAGGCAAGCACGGCAAGCCCGATGAGCCCGAGCCAGACCGCTCGCTCGATAGACGGCGAGCTACCGCCTAGCCACCACCCTATATCACTTATCGGCACGCCAAGCACGTTGGCGTGGAAGACCTTCGCCGAAACCTGAAGCCACTGGAAGCTCACCGCAAAGAGGAGCACGGGCGTCTCGCCCTTCCTCCACAGCAGCGCCATGTAGAGCGGCAGAGAAAGAACGCTCGCTGCCGTCAGCCACGGGTTCGCCGTCGTGAGGCTGAAGACAGCCCCAGCGAAGAACACGCCGATCATCCCGCCCGTAACCTTGACGTACGGGCTCCCCTCCAGCGTCGAGGCTCCAGCGTGAGCGAGTGCGTGCATAGATTTTTGCTGGGGCTAGTCCTCAGCGCTGCGAAATTGAGCTACTACAGACGATAGGTTCCACGAGGACGCGCGACACGCCTCCTTAATATAGGACGAGCGATCAGCCTTCTCAGAGCGGCCGTACGGCCCTTACGGCTCCCAGAGTGCCCGAGACCGCCGTTTCCAAAGAGTACGTCTCCATCCTGGCCTTTAATGCACGCGCAGCCGCGGGATCCCGTGCCAGGTGCAAAGCGCGTTCCATTGCCACGGCGAGGGCATCCACGTCGCCCATCGGGTACGTTCCTCCCGTCGCGCCGGGTTCCACGAGGTCAGGCGCGCACCCGACGCCGCTGGAGACGACGGCGGGGAGCCCACACGCGAGCGCCTCGTTCACGACGAGGCCCCAGGTCTCGGTCTCGGAGGGGAGCACGAGGACGTCGGCGAGGGCGTAGGCCTCGGGCATCTCGCTCTGATTGAAGAACCCGAGCAGCCGGACCGGGGCGCCCGTCCGCTCGATCTCCGCCTCGATCTCAGCGCGCATCGGCCCCTCCCCCACCATCGCGCCCTCGACATCGGGGACCCGGCGGGCGAGAGCCGCCACCCCGCGCACGAAGTCGAGCGGGCGCTTCACGGGGATAAACTTCCCTGCGAAGAGCAGCACCGAGGCTTCGGGCGTGACGCCGCGTTCTTCGCGGCGCGCCGCCCGGCCGGCCCGACGCCGCGCCGCCGAAGCCGACGCCGCGAAGAACGCGTTGTCGACGAAGTGCGGCACGAAGTGCATGCGCTCCGGCCGCGCGCCATAGTGGAGGTAGTACTCCCTCGCGCGCTGCCCGACAACGAGGTAGCCGTCGAAGCGGGGGATGAAGGCGCGGTAGACGGCTTCCTTGGCGAGGCGCTTGGCGAGGCTGCGCGGGGTGTGAAGCTGGGAGTCGCCGCGCACCAGAATCGGCGTGCCCGTCCGCCAGCATGCGCGGATGGCCTGCCAGAAGCTCCGGTTGTACCACCCGTTGACGAGGAACGCGTCGAACCGCTCGCGCGCGATGAGGTCCGCGATGTCCGGCGTGTGGCAACCGAACGGGGTGCTCACATCCGGTTGAGCGGCCCTATTCCGGAGGAACGTGTGCGGGTAGCCGTCGAGGAGGGGCACGTCCCACTCGAAGGGAACGCCGAACCCGGCGTCGGCCTGCCCCTCCGCCGTCTGCTGATGTGCGAAGTAGACGGCGAGGTCCAGCTCCGCAGCCAGCGCCCGGTAGAGCGGGGCGTGGTACTGGATCGGGTGCGTAGCGAGAACGCCGAGGCGCATCACGTCGGCTCCCCTGCCCTGCCGTTCACCACTTCGTCGAAAAAGGCCGTCTGTCGGCGGGTCATCGCTCGAGCGGTGTAGGGCTCGAAGGCGGCCCAGTTCGTGTCGGGCGGATCCGGGAGCCGGCCCAGCAGGGACGCCCACGCCGTCTTCACCCGCTCGCCGAGGTCGGCGCCCTGCTCAGCGCGGAACGTCACCGTCTCCCCTGCCCCCGTCTCCCGCAGCACGTCGACGACGCTGCTCCGCTCGTTGAAGACGGCGAGGAGCGGGCGGCGGGCGAGGATGTAAGGGTAGAGCTTGGACGCCGTATAGGCGGGATCCGCCGAGCCCGGGAGGACCAGCATGTCGGCCTGGCGCAGGAGGTGGAGCGCGGTGAAGTAGGGCACGCGGGCGGGGTACTCGGCGACGAACGCGCCGACGCCGCGCGCTTCGGCCAGCGGCTGGAACGTCTTCGCCCCGTGGCCTTCGGCGGCGTAGTCCGTCCCGATGAAGTGCATCCGCACGCGCTCGAAGAGGTCCGGACGCTCGCGCCGTCCGGCAGCGAGGGCGTCGAAGAGCGCGGCGCCCGCCCGCGCCATGTCGTGGCCGCCGCGACCGACATAGACGACGTTCGTGTACGCGTCGTCCGGGCGGAAAAACGGGTTGTCGAGGTCGAGGCGGTCGAGCACGTCGAAGTCCGCCTCGGCCCCGCCGAAGGGGATCACGCGGCACATGTCGGGGCGAATGTTGGGGTAGCGCCCCTGCAGCGTGTCGCAGTACCCCTGCGAGACGGAGACGATCCCGTCTACGCCGTGCATCGTGACCGGTTCGAGCAGGCTGTCGAGGAGGTACGAGAGCCAGAACTTGGGGGGGCGCTCGTCCGGCGGCACGCTGAGGTAGTGGTCGCTCCGCCACGGGTCCTGCATGTCGATCACGTAGGGCACGCCGAAGCGGGCCTTCCAGTAGCGGCCGAGGACGAGGACCTGAAACGCCGTCGTGGAGAAGTAGACGAGGTCGATGTCGCCGCGCGCGAGGAGGGCGTTGCCGGCGCGGCGGTAGGCCCAGAGCGAGCGGAGGGCGACGCTGCCGAGTCCGAGCCGCCGAGTCCAGTGGTAGTCGAGGGCGGGGAGGCGGCGCACGTCGGCCGCCTCGGCGATCGTTTCGAGGAGGTGCTCGTCGCGGTATCCCTCGACGTATTCGGGGTCCACGGCGAGCGTCACGGCCTCCCAGCCTGCCTCGGCGAAATAGGGCAGGCTCTGCCGCACGCGGTGCATGTCGGCCGCGTTCACAGGCGGGAAATGGGGGGATATGATGAGGACGCGCCGCATCAAGTATCGTAACCGTCTACCACCTGCTCGTGTCCCGTAGTGCAGCCACTCACGATCCGATCGAACACGGCCGAGTAATCACGCTGCCACGTTACCTCCGCCGCGGCCGCACGCGCGTTGCTTTGGAACGCCTCGCACCGTGCGCGGTCATGTGCGAGCATGTCGATGCAGCGTGCCAAACCACCCGGATCTGACGGCGGGTAGAGAAGCCCGACGTCGTACTCGTCAAGCGTCTCGGCGAGTCCGGGGAGATCAGGCGCTAACACGGCCAGCCCAGCGTGCATGTACTCAAACACCTTATTCGAGGAGGTTAACAACTGATTCTCATCGGCACCTTGCTCTGCGCTGACCCCAACATCGTATGCCCGGATGGAAGCTACGATCTCTTCCGGGTGCGCCGGCGGTTTGAAGTAGACGCGTGCGCCGACACCCGCTTCTGCCGCGACTTCTTGAATCAGCGCCCGCTGCTCGTCACTCACTCTGCCTTGGAGGTACAGTTCTGCGTCGGACTCACAACGGCGGAGGGCGTCAAGGATGACGTCCACGCCGCGACCGCGGTAGTTGATCTGAAAACCGTGCCACACGAGGCGCAAAGGGCGACGCTCGCGACGCCCTTTGGAATCTCCCTCCGTCTCCGAGACCGCGTTCGCGGGCGGCGCCTCCGACGGAGCGTTCCGTACCCGGAGCGCGGGTGAGGAGAGGCCGTGAACCTCATCCAGACGCCCGGCCATCACATCCGTAGTCCCGATCACGACGTCGGCCTCCCCAATACAGCGGCGCTCGGCCTCGCGGACCCACGCCATCGCCCACGCCGAGCGGGCCTGACCGGTGAAGAACTCCTGCGAGTCGTAAACAAGGACTGCGCCGTGCGCTCGCTTAAGCTCGGCCGCGAGGGGAAGTGTATCGACGAGGTTGGAGACGATCACGTCGTAGCGCTCGCCCGACGTGTCGAGCCCGATGAGCCCCTTGTTGAGCGCGTGGGGAAAGCTCCACCCAAAGGCCCACCCTCGCTTCCACAGGCGTTGCGCGGCGAGGTGCCGCAGCGACGCCCAGGCCCACTGTGCCCAGGCTTGCGAGTCACGCTTGCTGATGTTGTACTCCTTGAACCGCCATGCGCGCGACGCCTTGAACGACTCGTAGAGGGCCAGATCAGCGATCCCGAACACCGGGTTGAACACCGTCACTTCCGCACCGCGCCCGGTGAAGTAGTCACCGGCCTTCAGCAGACGGGGGTTGTAACAGACCTCACTGGGCGAGAGGAGGAGCACGCGGAGCGGCATTGGGGGCGGGTTCATGAATGGCGGCGTGATGTGACGGGGTCAGCTCCCTTCTGCCGCGGCCACGACATGCCCGCTCTCGGACCGCATGGCGCGCCACTCGGTCGCTCTGAGGGCCTGTACGATGCGCTCGGCGGCGTGCCCATCGCCATAGGGGTTCGCACGTTGCGCCATTTCGTTGTAGGCCGCTGCGTCGTCGAGGAGATGTTCGGCTTCCCGCACGATCACCGTCTCGTCCGTCCCGACGAGGCGGGCAGTTCCCGCCTCCAAAGCCTCTGGACGCTCCGTTGTGTCACGCATGACAAGGACGGGCTTGCCGAGCGAAGGCGCCTCCTCCTGAATGCCGCCAGAATCTGAGAGCACGAGGTCTGCTTGGGTCAGAAGGTATACAAAGCGAAGGTAGTCCTGCGGCTCGACGAGATGGACGTTCGGTGCGTCGCTCAGCAGGGATTCTACGGGGCCGCGGACGCGGGGGTTGAGGTGGACGGGAAACACGATCTGCACGTCGCGCCGCCGGCTCAAGCGGAGGAGCGCACGGCAGATCCCGCGAAGTCCATCGCCGAAGTTCTCCCGGCGGTGGCTCGTTACCAGTAGCGTCCGTAGCGATGGATCGAGGAACGGGAAAGCTCCGGCGACCTCGGCCCGGAGGCCCGTGTCGCGCGCGAGATGGTCCTTCACCATCATGAGGGCGTCGATCACCGTGTTCCCTGTCACGAAGATCCGCTCTTCCGGAACGCCCTCCCGCAGGAGGTTGCCGCGGGACCACGTCGTTGGCGGGAAGTGGAGGTCCGCGACGACGCTCACGAAACGGCGGTTCGCTTCCTCCGGCCACGGCGAACGAAGGTCGTGCGTGCGGAGGCCGGCTTCGATGTGGCCGACGGGGATGTTCTCGTAAAACGCCGCTAGTCCCGTTGCCATCGTCGTGGTAGTATCGCCCTGAACCAAGACAAGGTCGGGCTTTTCCGCCTCCAAAATACGCTTCATGCTTATCAGAACACCCGCTGTGAGAGAGGTCAGGGTCTGACCCGGAGTCATGAGGTCGAGATCGTGCCGAGGCACGATCTCGAAGAGTTCGAGCACTTGGTCGAGCATCTCACGGTGTTGGGCAGTCACACATGGAACCACCTCATATTCCGATCGAGCAAGCGCAGCGATGACAGGAGCCATCTTAATCGCTTCGGGCCGGGTGCCAAACACGACGAGAACTTTCCTTTTCATAGCTTGAGGGCGAGTTACGCATGAGACTCTGCGGGGCCGATCTACCCACGTTCGGGTTCGCCAGTGGAGTGATTCGGACTCCTTGCGCGGACAGCGAGGTCAGGGAGAGGATTGAGAGGCGATATGGCGGCGATACAGGCTCTCGTAGGCGTCGACGATGGCGCGGTCACTGAACATACGCTCGCAGCGGTCACGGCTGGCACGGCGGTCGAGATCGGGCACGCGACCGACGGCCTCGGCCATCTCCCCCGCCGTGTCGCAGACGAAGCCCGTCACGCCGTGCTCAACGACCTCAGGCACGGACCCGCGCCGGAACCCGACGACGGGCGTCCCGCACGCGAGCGCCTCGGCCATTACGATGCCGAACGGCTCCTCCCACTCGATCGGCATAAGAAACGCAACAGCACGGCCCATCATCTCATTTTTCTGCACGTCGTCTACGGGTCCGACGTAGCGGACCTGCTCGCCGTCGAGATGGGGCGCGACCTGCTCATCGAAGTAGCGGCGGTGCTCGTCGGTCTCGGGCACGTTCCCCGCGATCACGAGCGGGCGGCCCGTCGCACGCGCCACCGCAATCGCCGTGTGCGTGCCCTTGATCTGCTCGATCCGCCCGAGGAAAACGAGCGGGGCGTCGGGTCCGACCTCCGGCTGGAAATCGTAGTCGGCGAGGCGGACGCCGTTGTAGACCGTGTCCCACTTCCCGATGTGGCTCACGTCGCGGCGGCAGTTCGTGCTGCATGCCGTGAACGAGAGGGAGTCGCCGGCGAGGCGCACGGCGCGCTCGATATTCTGCGGCGTGATCTCGCGCTGGTAGCTCTGGATCTTGGGGATGGAGGACGGGAAGAGCGGGAGCATTCCGGCGAGCCGCCCGAAGCTGTGGACGAGGTCGAAGTCCCCCTTCCGCCGGGCGAGGCCGGTCATCACCTGGAGCAGCTCCCGCGTGCGAACGACGCGGCCGTGGTGCGGCTCAACCCCGTACGGGACGAGCTCGGCGGGCACGTCCGATTCGGGGTGCGCCCAGAGCGTCACCTCGTGCCCGCGTGCGGCGAGGCCTTCGACAAGGAAGTCGAGGACGCGCTCGATCCCACCGTAGAGCTTCGGCGGGACGGGGATGTACGGGTCCGCCACGAGGGCGATGCGGAGGGGGCGGTCCGGCGATGCGGAGGGGGAAGGCACGAGCAGGTGGGGGTAGTCGAAATAGAGAACGGTCGTTAGATCGGGGAGCGAGCGGGCGCGTCTACGTCCGCCAGGAGCGCTTCGATCCGTATTCGGGCAACGGTCGCGCTCGCCTCGGCCCGCACCCACGCGCGCGCCGCTGCGCCCCGCGTCCGTGCCTCTCCCACATTGGCCGCGATCTCGGCGAACGCAGCAGCTACGGACGCGGCGCTCTGGGGCTCGGCGAGCCAGCCGCGCTCCCCCCGGCCTATGATTTCGGCCCCGTCCCCCACCCGCGTTCCAACCACGGGCTTCGCCATCGCCATGGCGTCGATGAGCTTCGTCGGCACCTGGCTCTCGGCAAACGCCACCGGCTGCTGCACGACGGGCACTGCGTCGACGGCTGCGAGGAGCGCCGGCATCTCGGCGAACGGCACCCGCCCGATCTGCCGGCACCGATCTCCGAGCCGCTGCTGGACCCGGTCGAACTCGGGCGTGCGCGGCGACCCAGCCAGGATGAGGTCCCACCCCGCGCACTCCGGCCGCAGGAGCGCTTCGGCGACGACATCGAGTCCTTTGTGCGCGCGTGCGACGCCCGCGAAGAGCGCGAGGGGTCGGTCCGCGGGGAGGTCAAACCGGCGCCGGAGCGCCGCGACATCGGCGAACTCCGGTCGGGTAGGGTCGAAGGCCACAAG
Organism: Rhodothermales bacterium; assembly: GCA_039944855.1. Lineage (NCBI taxonomy): Bacteria > Pseudomonadati > Rhodothermota > Rhodothermia > Rhodothermales > Rhodothermales bacterium. The sequence continues at coordinate 29,340 of JBDUXZ010000030.1, forward strand.
GTCGGCGGGGTGACGGAGCAGCGTCCCACCGTAGCGGTGTTGCAGCTTCCGGCTCACGACCGTCGTGCCGTCGGCGAGCCATGTGAGGGGGTGGAGGGCGCGGGTGTACTTCACCGCCGTACCGTGCCGCCAGCCCCCGAGCACATCGCGGCGGAGCTTCTCGGCCCACGTCGTGCCCATCGTCCCCCACTCATCGTCGTCCACGTCGAGGAGGAGCGGACGGCGACGAGGGACGCGGGACGCATAGAGGGCGGGGCCGAAACTGCTCAGCACCGGTTTGAAGGCGTACATCACATCGCCCGTCGCCCGGACGGCGAGCTGACGCGACGATGCGAGAAGGGTGGTCACGTTGGGCGATGTGCGGATCGCCCGATACTCAAAGAGATCTGCATAGGGGCCGTAGACCTCATCATCGGCGAGGAAGAGACCGAGGATCTCGACCTCGTGGCGCTCACGGAGAGCAAGGGCAACTGGGACGACACGTGCAAGCGCATTACGTGAGAGATCGGCGACGAAGAGGCTGAAGCGTGCCATCTATACCTCGGCCCCACGATCACCCCCGCCAGTTCCCATGTGGCGCTCTAGGTTTTTTCCGAGTTGACGGTAGCTGGTCGCAGTGCCCCATCGTTTGACAGTCTGCACGCTCTCTTCGATGCCGCTTAGGCGGTAGGCTCGCTGTAGCCTCACGGCTGCCTTCCAACCCAAGAGATCCCTCACGGGCTGGAACGGACGGCTAACCTCCACACGACGGCTGCCGCCACCGAGCGCGGCGACCCGATCCTCAGCCTCCTCGATGAGCGTCGGCACCTGGGGGTAGGCTAAGAAGAGGAACACCTGCCAGTAGCACGCTGCAGCGTGCCGCGTGCGTTCGCTGTCTTCAACGGCCAGCAGGCGCTCCGTGCTGAGCCGCACAACCTCGAATAGCGAGTGCAGCGCCCGGTCGTCTTTGCGCCCACTGAGGCTCTCGTTACCCGAGCGATAGTACCACCGCGAGTCTTCACAGAAAACAATCCGCTCGCTCGCAAGGACAGCGCGCGTGAAGTACTCCATGTCGTTGTTCAGCGTCAGATCTTCGTGCCACGGCCCGATGGCGTCCACCACCGAACGGGGGTAAAGCCACGCGCCCGGAGGCATTGTCCCCCGACCTTCCCAATCGTCGAGCAGCCACTCGATCGGTACGTCGTAATCCTGCCAGTCAGCCCCCGCGACGACCCGGACGTTGGCGATGTCGTTGTCGAAGAACCGCGCCCACCACGACGTGGCGATCGTGCCTGGCGGCTCCGACAGCAGCCGCCGCACTTGAGCCTCTATCTTGCCAGGCTCCATCACGTCGTCGGCGTCGAAGAACTGGATAAAGTCGCCCTGCGCCTCTTCGAGGGCGCGGTTGAGCGCGGCCGTCTGCCCCCGGTTCTCCGGTTGCGCAACGACCGTCACCCCACACGACTTGTACCTCCGGGCTACATCGAGCGTCGCATCCGCTGATCCGTCCTCTACCACAATCACCTCGATACGTGGCCATGTCTGGGCCAGAGCAGATTCTACTGCCTCTGCCAGATACCGCTCGGCGTTGTAGGCGGGGATGAGAACGGAAACGAGGGGACTGGACACAGTTCGACAGGCGAAGTTCTACTGAGCAGGATTGCTAGCGCGAAGGTGGGGGCGGAGCGTGCGAATGAGGCGCTCGCGGAGGCGGAGAGCCGTAGGACCATGAAGCGTAGCGAGGGCACGGAAAGCGGGGCTCCCAGCCTCAGGAGTGCGTCCGCCGAGGTCGTGAGCAGCATGGGCGGCGCGGACGGCAGACTCCCACGCTTCGTACTGCGCGGCGAACGCCCCGGCCTTCCAGAACTTCTGTGCGAGATCTGCGGCATAAGGGGCAAGCATACCACGCGAGCGGAGCACGTCGGTGGTCTTCTCTAGCACGCAGACCTGCGCGCGGGCACACCGCTGCTGGTTCGCGCCAGACATGCTCCCACTGTAGCGGTAGTTGAGGCACGTCAGCGCGGGCTCGTAGTCGAACCGCAGACCAGCGAGGGCAAGGCGGTGGTGGAAGGCGACGTCCTCGTTGTAGAGCACGTTCGGGTCGAGGTCGAAGCCCCCGGCGTCGAGGAACGCGGGGCGCCGGTAGACGCCGAAGTTGGGGACCTCGTGCCGGACGACAAAGCCGACCGGGTCACGCCGCAAAAGGGCAGCATCATACGACGACTCGCTGAGGTGCTCATCCGTCGCGTGATCACGGTACTCGAAATGGAGGAGGAGTACGTCCGGTGCGTCGGCACGTTCGAGATGAGGCCGGACGCGCTCGACAAGATCGAGCGTAATGTCGTCGTCGGCGTCATGGAAGTGGATCCACTCACATGCCGTCGCTTCGGCGAGACGGTTCTTCCCGGCCGAGCAACCCCGATTCACGTCACCCTGAATGACGCGCGCGCCGTACGCCTCGGCGACAGCGGCCGTGTCGTCCGCCGAGCAGTCGTCGTAGACGATGACCTCGTCGAACCGCACCGTCTGCTCGGCCGCCGACGTGAGGAGGCGAGGCAAATACTCAGAGGCGTTGTACGCCGGGATGCATAGGGCGAGTGTAGGAGGAGGCATGAGGTCAGCGTCCAGGCACAAGTTTGTCACGGAGACGGCGGCCAGCATAGCGCAGGAGACCGCTGAGCGGCTGCTGGTCGAGGAAAGCGAGCGGGCGCGGCGCGGCGCCTGCTGGATGCGCCGCCTCTGCCGCCCACGGGTTAAGAGCAAACGGCGCGCCCGTTTCGATGGCCTCCTGATACGCGGCGACTTTGTCTGCGGCCACGCGCTCTGGGACGAGCGTCTCGCCGACGAGCCGCTGCGCGGCCGCTCCCATGACCGCTTTCGCTTCGATCGAGAGCGCCTGGACTGCCTCGAGCTTCGCCGCGAGCGCTTCGGCATCGCCTACGGGAAAGGTAAACCCAGTGACGCCGTCCTCGACCAGATCGGCCGCCCCGGCCCCCATCGAACAGATCACGACGGCCCCACTCCGCATGGCCTCAACGGCCGTAAGGTTGAACACGTCCCACAGCGAGGGCACGACGACGAACCCAGCCTCGGCCTGCAGCTCGGCGACGCGCGCCGGCGGCACTTGACCCACCTTCGCCACCGTCCGGCCCCACACGTCGGGGTACGTCGCGGCGAGGTAGGCGTCCATCGAGCCGCCGCTCTCACCCAATATGGTATCCCGCCCGATCCAATCGATCTCCGGGGCGGCATTCCCCATTCGCCGCAGCGCCTCGCAGAGCACGGTCGGCCCCTTCCACCGTTGGATCCGGCCAACGACGAGCCCGCGCTCCGTACGCTCGCGGGGCTCTGACGGCCAGAGCGGAAGCGGGGGCGCGAGATACGTCACGGGCCGCCCCGTCGCAGCTTCCCACTCGGCGAGGTTGACGGAGCTGTGCGTGTGGACGCCGGCGGCCGCCCGCATCACTTCCGCTTCAAGGAGGCGGGTGACGTGGCCCTGCAATGCCGCGCCGGGCGAGGGGTCGCGGAAGTCGATCTGCCCTGTACTCCCGTGGAGCTGCACGATGGCCGGGGCGGCAGGCTCGACCACCCAGGGCACGAAGAGCAAGCCCCAGTCCACGACCTCGACGGCATCGTAGCCCGCCCCCCCCTCCTTCTGCTCATGCATCGCCCACGCCGCCGCGAGGTAGCGCTGCAGTTCGGGGAGCGCCTCGTACGCGCCGAACCGAGCAATGTACCGCCGGAACCGCTCGCCTTCCAGGAACGACACGCGGACGCCGTCGCGCTCGTACGGCGCCTCGTCGGCCGTGAACGCGCTGCCGACGAGGACATCCACCTCGTGGCCCTGCTGCACGAGCGCGGGCAGGAGCGCCTCGTAGAACGTGACGATCCCGCCGCCGTGGTGCGGCGGGTACTCTGGTAGGACGTAGAGGAGGCGCATACGGTAACGGACCGTTCAGATCAGCAGCTCAAGCAGCAGAGGCTGACGCGAGAAATGCGTCTAGTTGCTCGTTCAAGACGGAAGCACTGCGTCGGGACCTCATGGCGTCGCGGTAGGCCCGCGCGCGGGCCTCAATCTCGTCGGCTGGTGTTTGGATCGCGCGACGGGTAGACCGCTCCAGACGGAACACGTTGTCGAAGTCGAGTTGGACGAACGCTTCGGTGGCATCGGCTGGGAATCCGCGAGGGAGTACACCAATAGGGACACACCCCGCGGCGGCACACTCGCCATACTTCAAGAACTCCAGCCGGCACCGCGACGGCGAGACGAACATGAACGCGTACCGGGCGAGGTGTTCGATGTACCTCGCACCGATCTGCTCGTGTTTCTGCTCCTCGCCGATGTCCGGGTAACCCGGATGCTCTAGCACGTCCACATGTCGCCCCAGTGGCGGCCACCACGTCGCGATACGGTCGAACTGATAGCGGAAGGGGTAGACAGTGCGGAGCTGGTTGCCGGAGAAGATCACCTGTTGCTTCCGGCCGCCGCCGGCGGGCTGCTCGACATCGGCGGGGTAGGCGTAGGGGACGACCACGAGCCGGTCGCCCCCGCTCGCCCGGTCGAGGTCGGCGACGACCTCGGCCGGGACGTAGGGCGAGAGAAAGTAGACGTTCGGGCGACGGGCCACGGCGAAGAGCATCCGGTAGTACCAGTGGTCCCGGCACCACTCGTAGTACGGGTCGATGGCCTTCAGTACGAAGGGCATCTCGGGGTTCGCCTCAATGGACGCCGTCAGAATCTCGCACTCGCGCTCGCTCAGCCGGTTGTCCACGACCGTCCACCCCTCCGAACAAAGGATCTCGAACTCAGAGCCGAAGGCCTCATCGAAACTAAGCACCGGCCAGCCCATACGCTCGGCATAGACCGGACCGGCGGCCGGGCTGATGGACTGGCTGTAGTCCAGATCTGAGGAGATCACGTACTGCTTCTTCATGCTGACTCCTTACTGTCCACCAACTCGAGCAAACGAGAGTCTACAGTGTTAGGGTCGGCACTGCTCTTACGGTAGCCCTGCCACGCCCCTACCCAGTAGCTCAGTGCTAGGAACGCCTGCCACCAGCCCGCTCGGTCAAGGAGTAGGGTGCGCTTCGCGGTGCTGAGCCCGCACCTGACGAGGTGGCCCCGCATCTCGTCCAGTGCCTTGGGGTCTCCGCTTGCGTATGCCGTCTGCCCGTGCTGGGTGCCACCCCGATACTTCCGGCGGATCAGCCACCGTAAAGTGCTCCGCTCCTCCGGGACGTAGTGCCAGACGAGCGCGTCCGGCACGTCCACCTGACGAACGCCACGGGCTAGCAAGCGCTCCTGCATCTCGGCCTCTTGGCCCGTCGCACCCGTCGGCGAGCCTGGGCCGAAGTCCGCGTTAAATCCGCCGACAGCGCGGACGTCTTGGGCAAACGCTGCCCAGTTGCAGCCGAGGTAGAGGTGCCACTCACGCTCTTTCTCATGGAGATCCATGCCGCGGGCACTCAGTGGAAGCAGACGGCGCACCCAGTCAGGCGGTTCGCGCTCGTAGTCCACGCCCATCGACCCGCCGTAGTAGTGACCAACGCTAGTTTTATTAGCCGCCGCAGCGTAGGCCTCCAGCACACCCGCCTCAAACCGTACGTCGTCATCGAAGAACACGGAGAGCCCCTCCCCCACTGTCGACAGCGCCTCGTTCAGTGCGTGGCTCTTGTTCGCCCACTCCACATGGAGGTATCGGAGCCTCAAGCAGGGGTGTGCTTCGGCCGCCTCTGCCACGACGGCCTCCGCCCCGGCCTGACTCCCATTCTCTACAACTACGACCTCGGCGAAGCCCGCGGGAAGACGGCACGCCCCGAGCGAGGCGAGCGTCCGTCCCAGCAGCGTTGGGCGGCCGTGAGTAGGAATAAGAACTGTGACAACAGTCATGTAACTACGGTAAACGTGATACTTCTAGGAAACGGATCAGTTGACAAGGACTGTCCCCCTCTCCATCGAAGGCATCTCTCTGAACTTCGGATAGTGGTCCAGGGCGCACCGATCCACTGCCCCTATAACACAGGGCAATGGAATGCGGAGGATCCAAGCGACTGTGAACCGGTGGACCCCAGCCTCCCCGAATATGAGCTCTCCACCCGGTCCGATGTTCATTAGGACTCCCCCCTCTTCCCGAAGCGCGGTCGGATCGATCTCCCCACGTGTTTTCAGGCGCCCCGTTCGTTTCGCCTCCTCGAACATCTCATCCAAGCGGCGGTAGCGCGCCACTACGTCTTCGCGGGTGAAGCAGCCCTCCGCGCCGTTCGGCCTCTGCGGCGCCACTCGCAACATGTACTGGTAGTTGCTAAGCTCCTCCCACGGAACACCATCGATCCAGTGAGCCTTGAGTTTTATTATGTTACCAGATTCAGCGACATTCCTCGTGATCGAGTCCCAGTCTACGTCGTTGACTACCCGTCCACTGTGATGCAGTCCTAATTTGCTACCGACCTCCCACTGCACGAAACGGGTGCACTCTCTCGGGTTCACATAAATCAGCTCTAGATGTCTCGGGGCATCTATCCCATACCGGATGATATTGGAAAGATCACGCTTCCAGTAAACCAGTTGGCGTTTTGTTTTGCGTAGGAATGAGAGCTTCTTGGTATCGACAGACATAGTGTGGTAGGAGCGTCTGTGGTTCGTGAAAGTCACCTTTGAAACAAACGGCGTTGCTCACCGAGGTAGAGCCATGCTTTTTCTGGCAGCGTCCGCACCATAGCCTCCACTGCCAACCGCCCTATTGGCTGGTTGAGCGAAGGACTGAGCGAATCTGGTTAGCCATGCCGGACCATCGCCGTCGTATATAGTGCTGCTCGCTTGCTCATGACTAAGTGCAAGCATGGCGTCTACAACATCACGCCAGTGACGCGGGAAGAAAGATGGAGTCCCACAGCGAGAACCAAGGTTCCGCGGCAAGACCCAGCACCTGACTCGCTCTCCGAGGAAGGGTAGGCCCGGCATTCGCACACGGTCGGACGAGGCTAGCCCATCCAGCCACGTCTGGGCCGCCTTCGTGGCGGCGGCAGTACGATGAGCACTGATGTGCTTCGTCGCCTCCTCCTTGATGAGGAGCCACCACCCCCTGCGAGCCACCTCAACAGGAGCGGCCCTAACCGGCTCATCAAGGCGGTGGAGGAACCTCCCGCCAAGGCTGACGGCCCGGTCCATGAGCACCCTGAGACCTTTCCTGTCAGCCATCACGGGCAAACTGGAATGAGACGCGAGATGCCGGCTGGCCGCCCGGCTAGTGTTCAAATCTGGCACCTCTACGGGCTCCGGTGCTAGCAGGTACTGCCCTACCCGGTCGGCGCACTCCTCCTTCCTTGCGACCATCACGAACCTCGTGAGCTAGAGGAATGAAAGAGAGCAGCAACCCGCTCAAAGGCCAACGCCGAGCGTGCTTTCACATCAAGCAGCCGCTCATTGATCTCTGTCCGATAGGCTGCCCGGGCATCCCACACCTCCAAGACCGCTTGCACGAGCGCGTCCGGCGTAAGCGCGTCGTGATCGAAGACCAGGCGCTCCATCCCAAACTCACCGAGCAGCTCGGGATACTTATGCGCCCAGCCAATAGCTACGGAGGGGACGCCGCTCGACAGCGCCGCGATGAGCGCGTGGAACCGGGAGCCGAGCATGAGGTCGCACGCCCCGATCATCGCCTTGAGGTCCTCGGCCGTCCGGTCCGTCGTGACGGCGACAACGTCCGGGTCAGCCAGCATGTCGGCGAGGAGCCCGCACAGGTAGCGGTCGTCCGGGCGTTTCTCGCCACGAGGCAGAATCTCGTGGGGGACGATGAGCAGTTGGGCACCCCGCGCCCGAAGCTCTCGGCCCACGCGGACGAGCGCGGCGCAGTAGTGGTTCGCCTCCCCCTCCCCATCGGTCCGCTCGTAGACCCGCATGTTGGGCGAGATCGCGGCGATCGGGCGCTCCGAGTCCAGCCCTAGGTCAACGATCAACTCAGTCCCATTGGGGGCCGGCTGAAACAAGAACGCGATGTCGGGCGCCTGCTCGACGTTCGCCGTGCTGTCGAGGATGGCTTCGAGGTGCTCGCGCGAGGTCGTATCACGGGCGTAGACCAGATCGGCGCTCGTGCACGCGCGCCGCGTGAGCTTCTGGACCATGGGGCCCTCGAATGGTCCCCACGCCTGGGGCAGAAACACGAACGGTTTGCCCCGACGGGCGAACAACTCGCTGAGGTGGACGAGTTGTTCCGCGGCCTGCTCGCCGCGCTGGTCCGAGAAGAGGAACCCGCTCACGTCTACGGCAGCGTCCACGAAATCCGTCAGCGCGTCGATGTAGCTGAGCCGCCCCCGCTCGCGGAACCAGTAACGCGGCCCTTCCGGCGTGCGGAGCGCGTGGGTGGCGAGTGCTTGAACCTGCTTGAGACGCCCCCCCATCGCAACCGGGGCGAGCGGCACGCCGGCCTCTACGACGCCGTCGGCATGCCACTGCCGAGCACGGTGATCGCCGATGTAGAACGAGGCGCCCGGGATGCGGCGCGACAGCTCCGCCTGCACCGTGCGGAGCATGGCCTCCCCACCCTTGTTGATGACGCTGCTTCCGAGAATGAGGATGCGCATAGGTCCGGCTATTGGCTGGAACGGGATACGGGCTGCTGCGAGGTAGACGGAACGAACGGTAGCCGCCGTACACGCCGGGCCACTCCGCCGCGAGCACGCCGACCGAACCGAAGCAATTGCCTCAACGGTCGCACGAAGCGGGGCCAGTACGCATCACCATTCCGATGATCACGGGTAATGCGCTCTATTCGCCGCTGGAAGTAGGCGAAGGACCCCCTGCGTCGTGCCTCCCGGTATGCCCCCGGCCCCTCTTCAGCGAGGTCGAGCCGCAATAGAAACTTACGCTTGCCCTCTAGGCTCAGGTGATCAGCCCTTGCGGCTACCCGTTTGGTGGGCCGCCAGTCTCCCGCCTCATCTTTGAGCTGGAGGCGGTACGCCAGTCCGTCCCTCCGGTGGCGGAACCCCCCGGCTTGCGACTGCACCACCGCCTCGGTGTCGAGGACGTCGAGCGCAAGACGCCCTTCGGCCCGCGCCTCATCGATGAGGTCTTGGACCTCCCGCCGCCGTACGATCAACACGTTCGTCCCCTGGCCGTCCTCGACGTACTCCGGCAGCCACGCGTCTCCCACAACGACGTCCGCCGTTTCGGCTACGACATCGTCGCAGTAGTCACACGCGTTGTACTTGAACAGGCCTAGGGAGTAGTCCGTCCCGAAGTATTTCTGCACGATGTCCCCCGTCCGGACCTCGCGCGCGTCCTGGATCCGGGTGAACTCCATCCCCTTCTGCTTGGCTGTGGCGCCCGGGTACTTCTTGCGGAAGTCCACCCCGCGCAATGCCCCCGGCTCGATGCCATCCTGCCACGCGAGCATCTCCGCGTAGAAGGTGCTCTTGAGGTGCCCGCAGACGAGCCCGATTGCGAAGCCGAGCCGCTCTGCCAGCACGGAATCACGGGCGGCCAGCAGGCGGAGCGCTTTGATGAAGCACGGGACCCCCACGACGGCGTAACACCCTTCGTGCTCCTTCATCTCGCGCACCACCTCCGAGAGCTCCACCGGGTAGTAGACGGAGCGAGAGGCATGCTTCGTCGCCTCCAGGTCTCTCGTGACGGCGTAGCGATAGAGGACGCCGTCACTGTTGGAGGGGGGCTGTGCAACTACTTGAACGACGGCGTCTACGAGCCCCTTCCGCATCAGCTCGTAGCCGATCCATTTCCCGAGTCCCCCGGAGCTGCCGTGGTCTCGAAACTCGCCTTCCTGAACGAACCCTGCGTAGCAGCTGAGGTGGTAGCCGAGCTTATCGTGCCACGTCGCGTACGAGCCGAAAAGCCGCTGCGCGATAGCTGTTTCGTTGGAGGCCTGATCGGAGAATGGACACACCCGCTGCAATCCGCTGGCCTGCGCAGGGCCGGTCACTGCCGGCTCGTACTGCCCACTCTCATTGAGGCCCATCGCCAAGCCGCTGCCCTCTACGGCCGCGCAGGCCCCACAGCCTACACAGTATCCCCCGGCCACCACCGTATCCAGCAGGTGCTTCCGCTCCTGCTCGCCATTCGCCGCCGTCTTACTCATAAGAAGATCCGTCCCTGCTGCGCTAGTCATTCGCGTGTGCAAGCTCCCGTTCCCGCCACCGATAGTCTAAGAGAACACTTCCGCTCTTAGCGCTGGGTGTTTTACCAACCCCGTAGAAGTCCCCGCCTTCCACGTAGAAGCGCGAGGCAGCCTCAATCCAATCTGCTTTTTGACGGTTCCGCCATATGGAGGTGTTAAGCGAGTAATCCCCAGAAGGCAAGGGGAGGCGGGGGATCTCGCACACGATCAGCCCCCTCCCAGGGCGGAGCGCGTCGTTCACCGTAGCGGGGTCGAAGGCCGTGCTTAGGTACGCGACGTTGCGGCTCATGTGGTCGTAGAGGCCGAGGTGGACGTCGCACTTCCCCGTCTCTTCCAGCATCTCGTAGTCGAGGCAGATCCGCACCGTCTCTCCCGAGGCGAAGGTGGTCCGCCGCTCGCCGTTCTCGCCCTCGAACCACAGCCCCAGCAGGCGCACGCTCCCGTCGCCCTCCCGGTCCGTCCGGTCAGCCACCTCGACGTCGGCGTAGGCGTCCATCTGGCTGAGGTAGACGCCGATGGCCTCATCGACGCCGCCGTCGAAGGTGACCCGCCCGCCGTCAAGCACGACGCCGCGCTCGCACAGCGCCTCGATCATGTTCATGTGGTGACTCACGAAGATCACCGTCCGCCCCTCTCCCGCCACGTCGTCCATCTTCCCGAGGCACTTCTTCTGGAAGGCCACGTCGCCGACCGCAAGCACCTCGTCCACGAGCAGGATCTCCGGCTCCAGGTGCGCCGCCACCGAGAACGCCAGCCGCACCTTCATCCCCGAGGAGTACCGCTTCACCGGCGTGTCGATGAACTTCTCGATCTCGGAGAACGCGACGATCTCGTCGAACTTCCGGTCCACCTCCGCCTTCTTCATCCCGAGGATGGTCCCGTTGAGGTAGGCGTTCTCGCGGCCGGTGAGGTCGGGGTGGAAGCCGGTGCCGACTTCGAGGAGGGAGGCCACGCGGCCGTAGATGTCGATGCTCCCCGTCGTAGGCTCGGTGATCCGGCTGAGCACCTTGAGCAGCGTGCTCTTGCCCGCGCCGTTGCGCCCGATGAGCCCGACGACCTCGCCGTGCTTCACGTCGAACGAGATGTCGCGGAGGGCCCAGAGCACGTCGGCCTCATCGGCCTCGCCGAAGACGCTCAGCTTGCGGAGGTCTCGGAAGCTCTTCAGCGGCGCCTTCAGCACGCCTAAGGCGGCGCCGGCTAGGGTCTCGGAGCGCTCCTCCAGCATCCCGATGCGGTAGCGCTTGCCGATGCCGTCGATACGAATGGCCAGGTTGCTCATAGCAGCGTGCTCATAGCAGGGTACAGAGTGATCAGGCGACGTCGGCGAAGGTCCGCTCCATGCGGCGGAAGAGGAGGCTCCCCGTGATCACGAGGAAAGCCGCGACGCCGGCACCGATGGCGATGAGGTCCCACGGCATCGGGACGGTCCCGAGCAGCGAGGCCCGGAAGCCCTCGATCACGCCGGCCATGGGATAGAGCCCGTAGACGAGGCGGAGCGTCTCGCCCCAGACGGGGAACTTCTCCACGATGAGGGACACGGGCCAGACGACGGGCGCGGCGTACATCAGCAGCTGCATCGCGAAGGTCATCGCCTGGTTCACGTCCCGGTACTGCACCGAGAGCGACGAGAGCCAGAGCCCCGCGCCGAAAGCCGTCGCCACCATGATGAGGATGAGGAGCGGGAGGAAGACCACGTTCAGCGTCGGCGCCACGCCGTAGTACACCATGAGCCCGGCGAGGACGACGGAGGCGATGGCGAAATCGACGAGCCCGGTGATCACGGGGGCCAGCGGGATGATCAGGCGCGGGAAGTAGACCTTCGTGAAGATGCCCTTCTGCGCCGTGAGGCTGTTCGTGGCCCCGCCGAGCGCGCCCGAGAAGTACGTCCACGGCAGCAGCGCCGCGTACGAGAAGAGGGCGTACGGCGCGCCGTCGGAGGGCACCGCCGCGAGGTTACCGAAGATGACGGTGAAGACGACCATGCTGAACACCGGGCGGATCACCGCCCACGCGTAGCCGAGCACGGTCTGCTTGTAGCGGGCCGACACGTCGCGGAGGACGAACTGGGTGAGGAGGTCGCGGTAGGCGACGAGCTCACGCCAGTTCACGAGCCGCCACCCCTTCGGCGGCTCGATCCGGATGAAGGGCTCGCCCTGCGCCTGATCGTCCCGACCGGGGGGTCGGGGCTGGACGGCTAGCGGCGAGGGCTGGGTTGCTTGGGCTTCCATACGGTAGAAATGGGCGGCGACACCGGGGACGGCGTCACCATACAGGGTATCGTTATGCGGATTCCGCGACGGGCTCGCAGATCGTTTCGGACCGGGGGTCGGCGGTAGGAACAAACACGTGGTCCACCACCTCGTGCCATCGCTCGCGGAACCGATCGAACGAAAAGTAAGCCAGCCCCTCGGGGGCCCCGTCGTGCTCGGTCGCTAAAGCTCGAAGGATTCCGCGCCGGACGGAGGCCGCGTCGTCGGGGTCGACGACCTCGCCGAGGGCGCCGTCGCGGACGGCCTCGCGGCTGGCGTCGTGGCTGCTCGCCACCACAGGCACACCGCATGCCAGCGCCTCCAGGTACACGATACCGAACCCCTCCCCCCTCCCCGGCATGACGAAGGCGTCGGCTAAACGGTAGTGGTCGGCTTTCTCCTCCTCAGGGATGTAGCCGGCGAACACGACGCGGTCACCCACGCCGAGCTCGACGGCCTTCCGTTCCAGACGCGGCCGGTCGCCGCCGTCGCCGCATACGAGGTAGGCGAGGTCGGGGTGGGCCGGCGCGAGGGCGGCCACGGCCTCGAGCGTTTCGTCGAAGCCCTTGTAGCGCTCGGCAGGGTCCATCCGCCCGAGGGTGAGCAGCACCCGCTTCCCCGCCAGCCCGTAGCGGGCGAGGAGGTCCGGCCGCTTCGAACCGGGGCCGAACCCGGAGGCATCGATGCAGTTCGGCACGACGAACCCCTTCCGCTCGTCGACCCCGGTCCACGCCGCGAAGCGCCGCTTCGAGACGTCGCTGACGGCGATGAAGGCGTCGAGGCGCCGGAAGGCCCGCCTCGTGAGGCGCAGCGCTACGCCCTGCTGCGTCGGCCCCCACGCCTCGATGCCGTGGATGACGAGGAGGAGCGGCACCCGCTTCCACAACGCCGCGAGCACGGCGAGGGGCAGAAGGTAGACATGCCCACACACGACGCCGTCGAAGTGCCCGCCTCTCAGGAGCGTCCGCCCGACGGCGCGCACGTATCCGACCTTGCCGCCGGCGGCCTCGTGGTGGTAGGTCAGCCCCCCCGGCATCAGCCGCGTCACGGGCTCCGGCATCACGCGGGGCAGCGCCACTACCTCCGTCGTCGCCGGGTGGCTGCAGAGGGCCGCGAGAAGGTCGCGGTTGAACTTCGCGATCCCGCCGCGCCCGCCGAAGGCATCGGTCACGAGCGTGAGCAGCCTCATGGCGCCCCCGTGTGTCGGGTCCCCGTGGGGCGACCCCCCGTGTATCGGGCGTGGACCTCGCGCGCCCACCCACGCAGTCCGCGGTCGGACGACGAGACGAGCCCCTCTTCGAGCATCCACCGCCGGACGGGCGTCGTGAACCCCGTCTTCGGCCGGTTGAGCACGGCGTCGGGGAGCCCACGCGCCGGCGTCTCGGCCATGCTGTGCTTGCCGAGCGTCGGGTCGGCGGCGAGGAGCGGGGCGACGTCGTGGAGCAGCTTCCAGTCGACGAGCGGCGTGCGGACCTCGAGCGAGTGGGCCATGCTCGCCCAGTCGGTGTCGCGGAGGAGCTGGTTGCGCATGTACCACGTCGATTCGAGCGCGGAGATCTTCAGCCGGTCCCGCTCGATCCCGCGCGTCGTGGCTTCGAGCCGCGCCCGCGTGTCGAGCGTGCGCCACCCCTCGCGCACGAGATCCGGGTCGAGGAGGCCGGGCAGCTCCCACGGCATGAAGAGGCTGCGGCGGAGGATGTACGCGCCGGCGACGTCGTTGCCGTACTCGAGCAGGCCCGCGTACTTCGGCGACGTGAACCGGCCGAGCACCGGAGCCGCGACGGCGCGGACGCCCGGCCCGATCCGCCCCGCGAGCGGGACGCGGCCGACGAGCCCGACGAGCCGCGGGATCTCGGTGAAGCTGGGGTAGCCGCCGAAGAGCTCGTCGCCGCCGAGACCGGAGAGCGCGACCTTCAGCCCGGCCTGCGCGGCCGCCCGGCTCACGAAGTAGCTGTTGACCCCGTCGAGCGTCGGCTGGTCCATCGCCGCGAGGAAGTCGTCGAAGGAGGCGTGGAAGTCGGCGCGGTCGATCCACACCGTGTCGTGCTGCGCGCCGTAGTGGGCCGCGACGGCCTCGGCGAGAGGGACCTCGTCGTCGGCCGTGCCCCGGTACTCCTCAAACCCGAGCGTGACGGTGCGGAGCCGCCCGCCGACCTCGGCCGCGAGCGCGGCGAGCGTCGTCGAGTCCCGGCCTGAGGAGAGGAACACGCCCACGTCGACGTCGGCGACGAGGTGGTGCCTCACGCTGTCGAGGAGCGCCGCGCGCAGTTCGTCGGGGGCGTGGCCCCGGAAAGCATCGGCGTCCGTCTCCGCGGCGCTGAGCGCGTCAGATACGGAAGCGAAGCACCGCTCCCGCTTCTCCCCCGATCGGTCGACCCACAGCGAGTGGCCGGGCGGGAGCGCGCGGATGCCGCGGTAGAGCGTGTGCGGCTCCGGGACGTGGCCCCACAGGAAGAACCCGACGTGGCCCGCCGGGTCCGGCCCGGTGTCGATCCCGCCCCCGGCGAGGAGGGCCTTGACCTGCGACGCCGCCCAGAGCGTCCGCCCGTCGTCGGCGACGTAGAGCGGCTTGATGCCGTAGGGGTCGCGGGCGAGGAAGAGCCCGCCGCGCTCGGCGTCCCAGAGCGCGAAGGCGAACATCCCGCGCAGCTCGCCGAGCATCTCCTCGCCACGCTCGGCCCAGAGGTGGAGGAGCACTTCCGTGTCCGAGTGCGAGCGGAACTGGTGCCCGGCCTTCTCGAGCCGGTCGCGGATCGCCTGGTAGTTGTAGATCTCGCCGTTGAACGCGATCACGTGCGCGCCGGAGCCTGCGCTAGAACCCGCGCTGGATACTCCCCCACCGGACACCATCGGCTGCGCGCCGTCCGCGGAGAGGTCGATGATGGAGAGCCGGCGGTGGCCCAGCCCGGCGCGGCCGTCGGGAGCGAACCACGTCCCCTCGCCGTCGGGGCCACGCCTGCTCATCTGGTCGCACGTCCGCCCTAGCGCGGCTCGGTCCACGCCGGACCCGTCGTTGTAGGCAAACGCCGCTGCTATCCCGCACATAGGGTCTTTTCTCTCACGCCGTCGGTGAATCCCGAGCCGCTCGGGGCTGGTCCCCCCGTCTGCGCTCAGGGCTCGGGGGACGAGTTGATGAACGGAGTGTAGGGCAAATATTCGGCCAGCGTGCGCGAAGGTCTGAACAAGCTCGGCGCCTGCCCCCTCCCCTTTCCCGCTCGCCCGCCGCTATCCCGCGCTGGTTCACTCGGGTGCGCTGGAGCGTGAGCGGCGCTAGCTCTCCGCCATGGCCTCGCGCCACAGCGCCATCATCTCGGCGCGGAGGCTCGCCTGGGCCGCTACGCCTGCGGGGTTCTTCCGGACGATCTGCCGGACGAACGGGTCGAGCCGCTCGGTCGCACGCCGTTCGAGGTCCGCCTGCTCCTCACCCGACCGCTCGGCGAGCCACGCCTGGAACGCCGACCGCTCGGGGTCCCGCTGGGGGTCCGGCTTCGACGCCGGACGTGGGGTCGCGGGGCGCGCGCTCGTGGGATCGACGGGCAGCTCGAGCGCCTGCTGCGCGGGGTCGCGCGCGGCGTCCCCCTTGCGCCGCGTCCGGCGCGCCGGCGCCTGCTCCCGCGATTCGTGCTCGTCCTTCCGGCGGATGTAGAGCTTCACCGCCGTCGGCGTACGACCGTCGCGGACGATGTCGTACGTGACCTCGAGGTCGGTGAACTTCCGGATCTCGCGGCGGGCCTGCTCGAGCACGCGGCGGCGGAAGTCGTAGAACCGGGGGTACTTGTCCTCGACGGCGAGCATCGTCCGCAGCGCGTCGAGCTCGATCGTGCGGTGCCCGACGTCGGCGTACTGCTGGGCGAGCTCGTAGATCCGGATGGAGTACGGGCTCTGGAAGCGCATGACGTGCTCGAGCATGTAGCGGGTGAATCGCCGCTTGAGCTGGAGCAGGAACGGTCGCATGTCCTGGTTGAACCGGGCGATGATGTAGCCCGGGGCCGGCTCGACGTACGAGAGGAGGTTGTACCCCCGCCACCGCCCGCTCTCGGCCATGACGTAGATCTTCTGGTTGAGGAGGACGTGGGCCGCCTCCGCCGCCCGCTCGTAGTACGCGTTCCCCGTCACGTGGCCCTGGTCGAGGAGGTCCCCGATGTAGACCGTCTGGTTCCCGAAGTCGTCGGCGTCGAGGTCGAGTTGGGCGATCATGAGCAGGATCATCCGCTGCTGGAGCACGGTCCAGTCATACTTCGCGTTGATCAGGTCGTTGGATTTCACGACCCAGTCGCGGCGCAGCGGCACGTCCTGGAGGGGTTGCATGAGCGGTCTCGAACGACAGATTGAGGAACGCGGCGCTGACGTGCCCCCTCGTGCGCTCTTCGTCGGGGGCCCTAGCATCGGCCGAGCATCCGTCAAGTATAGCCGTAGCGCCCCCGCCGATGCGAGGGCTTTCCTCAATCTGTCGTGCTTAGCCGGACTCGAAACGCCGAATCCAGCTCGTATGAACCCATTCCTTCCTCAATCTGTCGTGCTTAGATCCGGCCGGCCGTGCTCTGCACAGCGACGCTCCCTTCCTCAATCTGTCGTTCGGGGCGTTCTATCTCCCTCCCACGCGGCGCTCAGGGGCTTCCTCAATCTGTCGTTCGGGGTCTTTCCTCAATCTGTCGTTCGAACAACCCAGGGCTTTCCTCAATCTGTCGTCGCAGTCCTCAATCTGTCGTCGATATTTCCTCAATCTGTCGTTCGAATCTCCTCAATCTGTCGTTCGAGACGTCGTTTAAACTCATTAAACACAATAACCTTAGAGAGGGGTCCAAATATACAAATATTCAAATAGCAAATATACAAATGGGATTTTGAGATGGTTAGGGTTCTTGACCCCGCTCCATCTTAGCTCTGCCCGGGGGCTGCGACACTCCTCCGTCCCTACCCCCTCGTCCGCTCCAGGTACTCCCGGATGAGCTCTTGGAGCACGTCCGTCATCGTCCTCCCCGCCATCCCCGTCACGCCCTTGAACTGCTGGTGGAGGTCGGAGGGCACGTCGAGGTTGATCCGCTTCATCCGAGGCTTGCTCCGCTCCGCAGGGTGTTCCTCGCGCTTCGCGGTACGCTCAGCGGCCACCTCCTCGGTTTCCTGCGTCTTTGAAACGGATGGGTCTGAACCGGACGGGCTGGGCGGTGCCGCATCCCCGACCTCCGCCAAGAGGCTGTCGAGGTCGCCTACGTAGCTCCCCGGCCGTCGACCGATCGCCCCTAGCGGGTTCGCTTTTGCCTTCGTCTCCGGCTGCGACTTGCGCTCTTTAGCCATCGAGGTACCCCTTGAGTTCGTTGTACAAGCTCCGGATTTCATCGGCCGCCTTCCCGTCCGGCTCGTAGTCGAGAACGGTCAGCCCCGCTGCCATCGCCTCGCTGTACGCGACCCGCTGCGACGTCCTCGACTCGAGGACCGGGACCCCGTACGACGCGAGGACCTCGTCGACGCCCCCTGCGAGGCGCGTGCCGAGGATCTGGCGATTGATCACGAACGCCGCCCTCGGGCGGCCGTCGGTGAGCTGCTGCCGGGCCTCGATCATGTCCACGAGGTCGTTCACGGCCCAGAGGTCAGCGGCGGAGGGTTGCACCGGGATCAGGACGAGGTCGGCGGCCTTGATGGCGGAAACCGCCATCTTGGTCATCTTCGCCGCGCCGTCAATGACGATCACGTCGAAGGCGTGGGCCACCTTCGGGATGTCGATGTCGAGCGTGGGCCGGTCGACCCCGAACACTGCCGGGAGGTCGATGTCGCCGCCGGTCTCGCGCCAGTCCCGGGCGGTGCCCTGCGGGTCGGAGTCGACGATCAGCACGGAACGCCCGTCGCGCTGGAACGCCCGGGCGAGGTTGGTAGCGAGGGTGGACTTCCCAGCCCCCCCCTTCGTGTTGAGCACGGCGATGACGTGGGACATCAGGGCGTCGTTCGTGAGATGAGTAAAACTTCAAATGAAGATATACTCATTTACTCAAACGGCAAATGCGGCCCTGACGAGTCGTATGGAGGTTTGGCCAAGGTTCTAAGATGATGATTTACTCAAATGATGAAATGAAGATAGATCCACATGGCACGTCCTTCTCGTCGGGCAAAACAAAAGCGGCCGGGGGAAGCCTCCCCCGGCCGCGCTCGCTCGTCGTCCTCGGCGTCCCGTTAGTTGACCAGCGTCATCTTCCGGTGCAGCGTGTGCTCGCCCGCTTGGAGCCGGTAGAGGTAGATCCCGCTCGCGAGCTCGCTCCCGGCGACGAACCCGACCTCGTGGCGGCCGGCCGGGAGCGTGGCGTCGACGAGGACGTGCACCCGGTGGCCGAGCATGTCGTACACCTCGAGCTTGACCCGGGTGGACTCCGCGATCTCGTAAGGGATCGTCGTCTGCTCGCTGAACGGGTTGGGGAAGTTGCCGTCGAGGGCGAACAGGCTCGGAGCGGACGGCTCATCGGTCACCGGGACGCTGACGCTGATCTGCGCCGCCTGGTAGACGGCGTCGGGGAGGAAGACCCCGGCGTCTTCGAACGCGCCGTCGTACGTCACCGAGATCTCGCCGAGGTCGCGGCCGTACTCGAGGCTCTCCGACGCGTCCCAGACCGCGTACGTCATCGCGTCGCCTTCGGCGAACCCCTCCGTGGCCTCCGTCATGGGGTCGTCCTCCCACACGGCGAGCGCCGCGTTCCCCCCGTTCCAGACCAGCCGGCCGGCACACGTGCCGCCAGGCGTGAAGACGGCGAGCTCGTCGTTCGCTTCGAGCGCGGCCCCGTTGATGGCGATGGCCGAGGCCGGGACGATCAGGGTCGCGTTGTTCCCGGTCCGCTCGGAACACGAGGCGAAGTGGGGGTCGGCCTGCGCTACGCGGGGGGCGAAGCAGAGCAGGAGGGTGAAGAGGAGGGGGGCAGAAGGAAAGCGCATCGGGCGGTGGGGCTTTGGTGGGGGCGTCCGTGGCCTCGACAACCAGCATGCCACCCGCCGTCCCGCAGCGAACCCCCGAGTTCAATTCGCCGTATGCCCCGTTCGTTGCTCCTCCGTGGAGACCGCGCCTTACAAACCGCCGGAGTGTTCAGGCCACGCCGGCCCCTCGTCCTCCGCGTGTTCATTACATCACGGACGGGAGGGTTACGAAACCAACCCGTCACGCCGCACCATACGTCCCGGTGCCAAACCGGAACGGCCCTTGCAGTCAGACAAGGCCGTAGCCCCGGCCCTGGGTCCGGTCAGCGGTTCGAGCCGCGAGCGCGGAGTCGCGCAAGCGGAGTCGCGCCAAACGGTGAGATCCCTTGACCCGACCTGCGCCAGAAGCCTACTCCGCATGAGCCTAAGATGGCTCGACCGGCCTGTGTGAGTCCGTACATTCCGTTACTTGTGTAGGACCGCGTGCGATGCGCGTTTCAATCTTGAGTACCGGGCACGGCTGCCCCGCTTTACCTCCACATCGCCCTCCGGGGCCCTATTGAATATGAACGCTCCTAACCTCGATTCCCGCCGCGCTACGCCTGGATATGCGCCTTCTTCGCAGTCGAAGAACAAGCAGATCGAGCGCGTGCTCGACGTCCTGTACCGCCGCCGGTGGATCATCGCTACGGTCTTCGTCCTGGTGCTGGCGGTGGGCGTCGTTTACACGCTGCAGCAGGAGCCGGCCTACCAGGCGACCTCCCTCATCATGGTGGAGCTCAACCGGATGCCGGGGGGGGAGACGGTCGTTTCCGAGGGGAACACGCCGTTCGTCCGCAGCGACCGCTCGATCGCCACGGAGCTCTTCATCCTCCAGAACTCGTACACCATCAACGCCCGCGTCAACGAGCGGCTCCGCGAGATGAGCGCCGAGAATCCCGACGTGGCGTTCCCACCCCGGGGCGGCGTGCAGTTCGGTCCGGCGAGCCGGAGCATCAACAACGCCCTCGCCGTCTCGGCCACGAGCTTGGACCCGCAAGAGGCGGCCCTCCTGGCCAACCTCTACGCCGAGGAGTACGTCCGCCAGACGCAGGACGCCAGCCGCACCCACCTCGTCCAGACCCACGACTTCTTGGAGAAGCAAGCGGCGAAGCGCCGCGAGGAACTCCGGGCGGCCGAGGACGCGGTGGAGAACTACATGAGGCGGACCGGCGCCGTGGGCCTCAACCAGGAAGGGTCGTCCCTCGTCGCTCGGATCGCGGGCCTCGAAGCGCAGCGTGACGAGGCGCGGATCGACATGCAGATGCGCCGGACCCAGCTCTCGTCGATCAACGCGCAACTGAGCGACATCAACGCGCAGCTCCCCAAGCGCGTCTCGTCCAACGTCGACCGCCGCCTGGCCGTGCTGCAGGAGAACCTCGCCCGGCTCGAAGAGGAGCGCCGCGTCATCCTGGGTTATACCGGGGCGCGGGATCAGAGACGGCTCGACGAGATCAACGCGGAGATCCCGCGTCTCGAAGCGGAGGTCGACCAGCTGACCGAGGAGTACGTGAACGAGGTGATGGCGGTCGGTGGGATCGAAGCGGGATCGAGCGCTGTCGGGTTCGCGGCCGAGATGAAGCGGAACGCGGTTCAGCAAGCCATCGAGGTCGAGGGTCTCGAAGCGCGTGTCGGGACGCTCACTAGCCGCCTGCGCGAGTACCAGGCGGAGCTGGCGAACATCCCGGGGCAGTCGACGGACCTCGCGCGGCTCGAGCGCACGCGGCAGCACGCCGAGCAGATGTACCAGTACGTCGTGGAGCGGCTCCAGGAGACGAAGATCTCCCTCGAGTCCGAGCCGGGGTACGCCCGCGTCCTCCGTCACGCCAGCGTTCCTGGCATGCCCTTCGGCGCCGACCCCTTCAAGAACATCGCGATGGCGCTCCTCCTCGGCCTCGCCGCCGGGATCGCCCTCGCCCTCGTCCGCGACAAGCTCGACAACCGGATCTACAAGCCCGACCAGCTCCGCGACCGCGACCTCGACGTGCTCGGGGTGATCCCGGGGATGGAAGCCCTTATCAAGAAGGAGCACGGCGGGGACGAGTTCGCGGACTACCGCGGCCAGCGCATCTCGACGAACCTGACGACGCTCCTCCAGCCGCTCTCCTCCACGTCGGAGGCGTACCGCCACCTCCGGACGGCCGTGCAGTTCAGCCGCCCCGGCGTCGTGGTGCAGACGGTCCTCGTGACGAGCGCGGCCCCCTCGGAAGGGAAGTCGACGACGGCGGCCAACCTCGCCCTCACGATGGCGCAGGCCAAGCGGCGCACGCTCCTCATCGACGCGGACATCCGCAAGCCGAAGCAGCACAAGATGTTCGGGTGCCCGATCGAGCCGGGCCTCGTCCAGCTCCTCTACCAGGGCGATGCCCACCGCGATGCGGCCGTCGACGTGTTCCAGACCCCGTTCGACGAGAACCTCTTCGTCATGCCGGCCGGAGCGCTCGTGTCGGACACGCCGGGAGGGGAGGGGCCTACCCGTGTCGAGGAGCCGTCCGAGATGCTGGGCTCGAAGCGGATGCGCGACGTGCTCGAGACGCTCCGGGGCCAGTTCGACATCATCGTGATCGACTCCCCGCCCGTCCTCGCGGCGACCGACGCCGTCCTCCTCTCGACGCAGGCCGACGCGACGATCGTCGTGGCCTCCGCCGGGACGACGAAGGAGGGCGACCTCGAGCACAGCCTCGAGCGCCTCGGCGACGTGGGCGCCCACGTGATCGGCACGCTCCTCAACCGGTTCGACCTCTCGATGGCCTACGGCTACAAGTACAGCTACGGTCAGTACGGCCCGTACTCCAAGTACAGCTACGGGCAGGACGAAGCGCCGAAGCCGTGGTGGAAGCGTCTCCGCCGCGGCGAAGGGGTATCGTAGCGCCGACGCCTCGGTGGAGGCGGCAGTGCGCCCGCAGCATGCAGAGCACGCCTCTCGGCCGTAGCTTTGCACGCTGCGGGCGTTTTGAACAACGACACCTCTTACCTACCCCTCTGCGCATGCGACCCCTCTTCATCCCTATCACCGCCTTCGCCGCACTCCTGTCGTTTGCTCCTGCCGCGGCCCAGACGCCGCGCCCCACCGACGTCATAGCCCAGGGGACCTCGTATTTCATCTTCGCGGCTCCGGGCGAAGCGACCATCGAGTTGCTCGTCTTGGGCAACACCAAGTCGGGCGTGTACGTCGTCGGGGAAACGACGACCTTCACGGAGCTCCTCGCGCTCTCGGGCGGGACCGGGGCGTCCGACCAGAACCAGTCCGTCCGTGTCGAGCGAACGGTCCGGCTGCTGCGGGAGGAGGGGGGGGAGCGCGTCGTCGTGTACGAGGCCGACGCGGACGAGGCGCTCCGGCAGACCGGCGCGCACCCCACGCTCATGAACGGGGACATGGTTACGGTGGAGACGGAGGTCCACAGCCGCTTCAACCTCCGAGACACGCTGAGCATCGTGACCTCCCTCGCCAGCGTGACCCTACTGATCCTCCGCCTTGTTGATTCATCGAATTGAGCGAGCGAATGAGCGGACGTCCGCAGAAGCGCACCTAGGATGCGCCAAACGTACACCCCCGTGCCCCCCCAGAGAGTGAGGGGCGGGCGAGACGGCATTATAGCTTCCGTAGAAGAGCAACGCCCCCACTCCCGCTCCAAGCGCGCTGAGCCCCGGAGCCCTCATTACCTCGCCCGTACGATAGGAGACGGTTACGAAACCCCTCCTCTATCGCTCCTGGCACGATTACCGCAGCTACGTGGGGCGGACGACATGAATACCCCTCCGTCCGCCCATCACGAACGTAGCCTCTCGACCCCATGGAATACTCGGTGCTCATAGCGGGCTTCCTCGTCGCCTTCGGCACGACGGCTCTCACCACGCCCATCGTCCGCCGCCTCGCCATCGACTACGACTGGGTCGACCGGCCGGATGGGCAGCGCAAGCTCCACGCCGACGTGGTCCCCGCCATCGGTGGGATCGCCATCGCGCTCGGGTTCGGCGTGGGCCTCTCGTACCTCTACGCCGTCCGCGGGCTGCTCCCCTTCGACGTCGTGTTCCCCACGCCGGCGCTGTGGGCCGGCGCGCTCGCCATCGTCGCGTCGGGGTTCTACGACGACACGCGCGGGCTCGGGTTCAAAGGGAAGCTGGCTGTCCAGGCCCTCGTCGCCTACGCCCTCTTGCACGCGGGCTACCGCGTCGACGTCTCCGGGCTCCCCTTCGTAGGGGAGGACGTCTACACGCAAGCCCTCGTCTCCATCCCCGTGACGCTTCTCTGGATCGTGGGCGTCATCAACGCGGTGAACCTCCTCGACGGCCTCGACGGGCTCGCGGCGGGGGTGTCGCTGATCGGCTTCGCGGCCCTCGGGCTCATCTTCGGGATCCACGGGGAGATCGGGCTGGTGATGATCGCGCTGATCATCACGGGGGCGCTCGCGGGCTTCCTCCTGTTCAATTTCAACCCGGCGTCGATCTTCATGGGCGACTCCGGGAGCCTGTTCCTCGGCTACCTCCTCGCGACGTACTCCCTCTCCGGCACGGGGCATGCGAACCCGATGATGGCCCTCGCCGTGCCGGCCGTGGTGCTGGGGCTCCCCCTCGTGGACACGGCGCTCTCCGTCGCCCGCCGGTTCGTGGAGCGGAAGGCGATCTGCGCCCCGGACCGCGACCACATCCACCACCGGCTCACGCGGACGCTGTCCCACCGCAACGCCGTGCTCGTGCTCTACGCCGTCGCGCTCAGCTTCGGCGTGGCCGCCGTCGCGCTCAGCGTCCTGCCCGTCGCGCTGGGGATCGTACTCATCGTGGGGGTCTTCGCGCTCACGGGGCTCGGGTTGAACCGGCTGAAGTACCTCCGCCGCAGCTACGTCGTACCGGACATCCACCCGATCGGTCGGTCCAGCGGAGCGGCTTCCGCCTCAGAGCCGAACCGTGAAGCGAAAGCGGGGGAATCGTCCGTCCGGTTCGCGGCTTCGAACGGGGACGGCGGCTCGTCCTCGGTGGACCTCGTATCGATGGGTCCCATGACCCCGGCTCGGGAGGTCACGTCCACCCGAAAGCTTGAGGGTCGCGCCATCGCCGACTCCCACGAGGCCCTCGCTGCCCGCGCGGCCCCTTGACGAGGAGAGGGCGAGCACCTTACCACGGGGGACCCCCAGCCTGGGTTGTATGGGGCATCCTCGCCCTCTGCGCACGCCCGGCGTAGTTGAGGGATGGACACCTTCGCTTAGAGTTACTATACTCCGCAGATAGAAATGATCTCCGCTAGCCCCCCCGCATTTGTGAACGCCTTCATGGTTACAGAGCGCTCGACCGTCGTAGTGAAGCCGGGTCTTACGGCCGCAGACCTAGGCGGAGAAGCCGTCGTCCTCGACCCCCATACCGGCCGTTACTACGGGCTGAACGAGCTCGGCGCCCGCATCTTCGAGCTCTCGCAGAAGCCCCGCTCTGTAGACCGGATCATGGCGGCCCTCCTGCAGGAGTACGACGTCGCAGAGGACCAACTGAGGACGGACGTGGTCGCCTTCCTGCGTGAGATGGAGAACCGCGAACTCATCGAGATCAGCGATGGCGCTCCTGCGTAAGTTCCTCGCCCGCTCGTGGGCCGACCGGGTGTTGCTCGTTCGTGCGTTCGTGCTCGTGAGCGCCGTCCGAATCGGGCTGTGGGTGCTGCCGTACCGGACCGTCCACCGGCTCGCGGACTGCCCCGTAGCGCCGCGAGCGATGACGCCGGATGAGGAGCGACGGAGCCTCCGTCGGATCATTGGAGCCGTCGAGGCGATGAGCCGCCGGCTCCTCGGGACGAAGCCGTGCCTCACCCAGGCGCTCGCGGCGCAGCGGATCCTCCGGCAGGAGGGGATGGACTCGACCCTGCGAATCGGCGTGGCGAAGGACGGCCAAGAGCTGCTGGCCCACGCGTGGCTCGAGCGTGGCACCCGGGTGCTCATCGGGGGGGGGCATTCGCCGCGGCTATACGCCCCGTTAGTACCGATGCGGCCAGAGACGCCCGCCCACCAGGAGCCGGCGTGAGCGCGGTCGCCGGGCTTTACCTGTTGGATGGCCGGGCCGTAGACCGGGCCACCCCGGCGCGTATGATCGGCACGATGCCTCACCGGAGCCCCGACGGGTCCGCGGTGTGGACGGGGGGCGCGGTGGGGTTGGCCCACGGCGCATTCCACACGACGCCGGAGTCGCTCCACGAGGTGCTCCCGCTCACGAACGAGGCGGGCACGCTCACGATCACGGCCGACGCCCGGATCGACAACCGGGACGAGTTGATCGCCTGGCTGGCGCTCCCGAACCGGCCCGAACCGATCGCGGACAGCGAGCTCATCCTCGCAGCGTACGAGGCGTGGGGGGAGCGGTGCCTCGACCGGCTCGTGGGGGACTTCGCTTTCGCTATTTGGGACGCTCGCCAGCGGGCGCTCTTCTGCGCACGGGACTACGTGGGGACGCGGCCCCTGTACTACTACTACGAGCCGGGGCAGATCTTCGCCTTCGGGAGCGAGGTCAAAGCGATCCTAACGCTCGATGGAGTGCCAGAGGACATCAACGAGGTCAAGGTCGCAGACTATCTGTCGTGGAGCTGGGACGACGTAGAGAGCACGCTCTACGAGGGCGTCCTCCGCCTCCCTCACGCCCACGCCTTGAGGGTGGACGCACACGGGATACGGAAGTGGAAGTACTACGAACTCCGTCCGGTGCCCTCGGCGGGTTGCCACTCCGACGCCGACTACACGGAGCGCTTCAGGGAGCTCTTCACTGAAGCCGTCCGTTGCCGTTTGAGGAGCGCCTTCCCGGTCGCCTCCCAACTCAGCGGGGGGCTCGATTCCTCAGCCGTGTCTTGCGTTGCTCGAGACATCTTGCTAGGGGCGGGGCGGGGGGAGCTCCACACCATCTCCCTGGTCTTCGACGAGGACCAGGCCAGCGACGAGCGCTCCTACATCTCGGCCGTCCTCGAGCAAGGCGGCTTCGTCCCTCATTTCGTCCCCGGAGACACGGGGGGACCCCTGAGCGACCTCGACGAGATCTACGGCACGCTCGACAGCGAGCTGATTTCGGGGAATCCTCGTTTAGTATGGGTGATGCTCCAGGAGGCGCGCCGCAGGGGGGTCCGGGTCCTCTTGGACGGCCTGGACGGCGACAACGTGATCTCCCACGGGTACCTCCGGCTGAAAGAGCTCGTGGACGCCGACGATTGGGAGGCCTTCGCAGACGAGGCCACCCAGCTCGTGGCGCGCTTCAAGAGCGCCGACCACATGCAAGAGGCCCAAAGAGAGATGGCCGACCCGAAGGCCTTGGCGAGGGTTTTCGGAACGTACGGGGTCCCACGCCTACGGGCCTACGCGGAAGAGGGCGCGTGGACTCGGTACTGGGAAGGCCTGCAGACGGCTAGGCGCGCCTTCTCCCTTAAGCGCGGCCCCTTGCTCAGGCGCCACTGGCGATACCTGCTGGCCCCTGCGTGGCTGCTCAAGTTGTGGAGGGCGTCCAAGGGGAACGGGTCGGGGAGCGTCTCCGGCGCGCAGGTCCCTCCGCCGCTGTTGAGTCGGCAGTTCGCCGAACGGATCCGACATCGCGAGCGGCTCGCTGAGTTCGAGGGGCTCAAGTCCAACGCCGAGGGGGTGCGGGAGTCGCAGAGGGAAGTGTTGGGGGGGGGGAAGTTGGCAATAGGCCTCGAATTGGGAAACCTGTGCGCCAGTGCGCAACACGTAGAGATCCGTCACCCGTTCATGGACCGGCGTTTGGTAGAGTTCTGCCTGTCGCTTCCTTCCGAGTTCAGCCTCCGCAACGGTTGGACGCGCTTCATCCTCCGACAGGCCCTCGTCGACGTACTGCCAGAGCGTATAGCTTGGCGCACCGGTAAAGGAAACATGGTCCCAACGTTCACCCCAGGCCTCTTCGAGCGCAACGACGAGCGATTACGCGAGCACGTAACGGACCTCGGCCCGCTCGCGGAGTTCGTGGACACTGAAGCGGTCCGCCGCATGTACGAGCGAGGAGCGGAGCTAGGCGAGCTAGACCAGGTCCGTTTGGCCGCAGTAGCCACGATGTCCTTCTGGCTCAAGCGGCGCCGTGAACCGTCCGTGGATACCGATGCCTCCGCTTCCGAAGATCGAAACGGTTGATGGGGGAGTAACCCTGTGCGCTCTTGCGCCAAAAGCGCATAGCGTGCGAGACGACAGGAAGCAGTTGAACGGAGACTCGGAAGCGTATGTTGAGTATTACCGCATGACCTGTGTCTCTCACGCCGTTGATTCCTCGTATAGAGGAAGCGGCCCGTGCGGTAACCCCCTTTTTTAGCGCCCTCGGGCCACACCATGAAGAAGCTCTATACCGCTCCTCAGTTGAGCGATTTCGGCAGCATCAGCCAGCTCACGGCGGACAGCCGCGAGAACAGCACGGCCGACACCTTCTACACCGCGAACGGGAGCCAGTCAGGCGCCGGTGGCTCCATGGACGGTTGCGTGTTCAATCCTCAGACGCGCCGCTGTATCAATCCCGCCGCGACGCCCTGATCCCTAGCGTTCCACGAGAGCGTTCCACGAGTTCCCCCTTGGGGAAGTTAACAAACCATACCTAAACAGGTAAAACCATGAAGAAGCTCTATACCGCTCCTCAGTTGAGCGATTTCGGCAGCATCAGCCAGCTCACGGCGGACAGCCGCGAGAACAGCACGGCCGACACCTTCTACACCGTGAACGGGACCCAGCCGGGCCTCGGCGGCTCCCTGGACGGCTGCGTGTTCTTCCCCCAGGGCCACCCGCAGGCGGGCGAGTGCCAGAACCCCGACGCCCCTTGATCGACGCCTGATCACAGGATGTCAGCGACTGCTCCTTGGGGGAGTCCGGCCAGCGATACTGAGATGGAGATGTTTTCTTACAGGGCCTACACGCTCACGATCCACTCAGACATCAAGCTGGCCGGGCTCCCCCTCGGCGCAGGGCCCCCGGACGCTACGATAGTCCGTCGCCGGCTCTCCGAGGCCGAGCTCAGCGCGTCCTCACGAGAGGGGCTGTCTCGGGGTAGGATTTACGACGACTTGGAGTTCCTCATCGAAGACGGGACACGCATGGTGATCGACATGCGCGCGCCCATGGGGGACGACCTGCTGTGCTCGTACGTATTGGGGCCCCTGCTGAGCATCTTGCTCCGACAGCGGGGGCTCTTCGTCGTCCATGCGTGCTGCGTAGCTAGGGACGGAGAGGCCATCGGTTTCCTCGGGGAGTCCGGGTGGGGCAAGTCCACGCTGACAGAGTTCTTCTGTCAGCGGGGGTACTCCCTCGTGACGGACGACGTGCTCGCCGTGGACCTCACGGCTGGGGAGCGCCCCCACGCTGTGCCGGGCTACCCCCACATCCGCTTGCTCCCCGGAGCCGGCGGCAGCTTGATGGGTGACTTCCAAGCGTTACCGTTGGTGTTCGAGGGGGGGCTCAAGAGGTTGCTCGTGCGAGACGAGATGCCCGAGACGCCCCTCCCGCTGAAGAAGCTGTACCTGTTGAACGAGGACTACGCGCCAGCCCACGCGATAACACCGTTGTCGGCTTCCGAGGTGGTCCGTCGGCTGATTCGCCACACGCGGGTCATGCACGTGATGACGAGCCCCCCCGTGCTCGCGCACCACCTCGGGCAGTGCTCGGAGTTGGTGCGCTCCGTCCCTATCAGCGAGCTGCATCGCAAGGCGTCCTTCGCTGCTCTGCCGGCCCTGTTCGATCTAGTGGAGCGCGATCTCGAGGCCCTCGTCCCGAGGGGTGCCGTAGCGAGCGTGGAAGCCGCGGGCAATTAGGTGAGCGACCAACGTTCCGAGTTCGCGTTTCGCCGTGGGGCCTTCCGCGGCCTACCACGCGATGGCTCCGGCGCAAGGGCCTGCATCGAGGGTCCCTACACGGCGCGGCTAGAGACGGGGGAGGTTCGACGAGCGCCGGCCGGCAGGAGTCGTCGGGCGTCGTCCGCCACCGAGCACGCAGGCCCGCGCGGTGGGCGATCTCACGTCCGGTCGTCGGAAGGGTTCACATTCGCAAGGGCACCCGCGTGATCTGGTCTCTAGGAAAGATCTGGTCTCTAGGAAAAGGGAGGCCCCGGGTTCCCGCTCCGTTCGCTGCGACTTGACCCCCCCGTCGCCTACATGTTAACCGACCGACCATCCTTGGCGGCCCGCACTATGAGCGCCCTGCCGTACGGGCTCTCCCCCGCGTTCTTGGCCGTACTCGGGCTCGCGATCACGCTCCGCGTAGGGGTCGCCGTCGTCAGCGGTCCGGGCTGGTTCCCCATCGACACGTCGTTCTACCTCGAGCAAGGGCGTCAGATCGCAGCGGGCACCCCCCACGCATACCTCCCCAACGGGTTCCCGCTCTTGATCGCGGGCTTCTGGGCCGCGCTCAGCCCGCAGTACGTGCCAACGGCGGTCCTCTGGCTGAACGTGTGCGCGTCGATCGGGACGGTCGTGGTGGTCTACGCGATCGGGTGCCAGGTAGCCGATCGCTCGACGGGGGCCCTCTCAGCCCTCGTTGTGGCCGTCTACCCTAACCAGCTCAACTTCGCCCGGATGCTCATGTCGGAGGCGACCGCTACGTTCTTGCTGGTCTCGGCTCTGTACCTCCTCCTCCGTCACCGAGCCCTATGGTCTGGCCTCGTGCTCTCGCTCGCTGTTTTGGTCCGGACGTCCTTGCTGCCCGTGGTGCCGGCCCTCCTCGTGGTGATCCTCGCCTTCCGGCGGAGTCGGAGGGAGGCGGTGGCCTTCGTGCTCGGCGCCATGCTCGTAGCTGGGCTGCAGGCCGTGCTCCTCACGGCGGGCACGATTGTGCCACCCCAGAACGTGGCCTACAACGTGCTGCTCTCGATCGACACGGTCAGCTCTGACGGCGTCGACTTCACCCAAGCGTCTTTCCAGGCGCGATTCTCGGAAGAGGAGCAAGAGCGTCCGTTTACGACATACTTCCGATTCGCGGTCGAGAACCCCCGCGTCTTCCTCAAGCAGAGGCTCTCGGCGATGTGGGAGCTGTGGGGGCCCTGGCCGTCGTCGGGGGACCCCCGGCACCCCCGCCGCCCGTTGTCCCAACTCCTCATCGGCCTGCGCTTCCTGCTGATCGTACCGGCCACGTGGGCCCTCGCGCGCCACCGCCGAGAGGCGTGGGCGTGGGTCCTTGCGGCCCCCGTCCTGTTAGTCACCGTCGTACACGTCTCCTTCTTCTCCACGCCGCGGTTTACCCACGTGGTCGAGCCCGCGGCGGCGGTCTTGGCAGCGTCATTAGCCGTCGAACTGCTGGCGCGGTCAAGGTGGGGGCAGTCGCGGTGGGGGACACCGCTGAATCCCAATCCGCCCTGAGGTTGGGGGTCGCCCGGTTCTGGAGGCGATGCTCCAGTGAGCGAGGGGCCCGCGGGGTTGCCGGGTTTTGGTGGGGCCCCTCCCCCGCGAACGGCCGCCCCTCCCCCCGTCCGACTGAGCCCTAAGTCCGGTGCTATCCGCACGTATCCCTCCCTTGGCACGTATATTGACACGGCGTTGTCGGTCGCATCCAGTCGGGCTCCACCAGGGTTATGGAGCAAGGGTTATGGGGCATCGGTGCGAGGCAGGCCCTCCCCCGCTGGGCACGGACCTCCGGGAGTCTAGTGCATTCTATTGATTCGGTAACGAGCCCTCAACTGTGAAAGGACGTGCTATTGAAGTGATCGGGCGCCTGGAGTATGCCCGACTCGCACTCGGCTTCATCTGGGATTCCGCTCGTAGGTGGACCGTCCTCTGGTTCGCCTTACTCGTCGTCCAGGGGGTGATCCCGGCAGCGATCGTCTACCTCACGAAGTGGGTGGTGGACAGCGTGGCGTCCGTGGTGGGTGGGGGGGCTTCGTGGGAGGCCGTCGCACTCGTCCTCGTGCCTGCGGGGTTGATGGCCGGGCTCATGCTCCTGCAGCGCGTCCTCGGCGGGCTGAACGAGTGGGTGTCTACGGCCCAGGCCGAGATCGCAGGAGACCACATCAAGTCCCTCATCCATGAGAAGTCAGTAGCGGCAGATTTCGGGCTCTACGAATCGGCGGAGTACCACGACCAACTCGAGCAGGCCAACTCGCAGGCGAGCAGCCGCACGCTCCAACTCCTCAACAACGTCGGGGGGTTGCTCCAGGCCACCGTCACCTTCACCTCCATAGCGGTCCTGCTCCTGCAGTACAGCCTGTGGCTACCGCTCGTCTTGGTCGTCAGCACGCTCCCGGCCTTCCTCGTCGTCGTCTACCACAACAAGAAGTACCACGCGTGGTGGGAGGAGATGACGCCGACCCGTCGTCGGGCGCAGTACTATGACCTCATGCTCACCCGCGACATGACGGCGGCCGAGATCCGTGTGAACAACCTGGGCGGCCTCTTCCAGGAGGAGTACGGGGCGCTACGGAAGAGGCTGCGCGAGGATCGGCTCGTGCTCCTCCGCAAGCAGGTCCTCGGGAGGCTCCTCGCCGCGGCCATCGCGCTTTTGGTGACCGGGGCCACGATGGCGTGGATCGTGCTCCGCGCCCTGGAGGGGCAGGCCACGCTGGGGGACCTCGCCCTCTTCTACCAGGCGTTCAACCAGGGGCAGTCCCTCGTCGGATCCTTGCTGCAAGGCATGGGCGAGATCTACACGAACACGTTGTTCCTAGAGCACGTCTTCGCGTTCTTGCGCCGGCGCAAAGAGGTGGTGGACCCCGACGAGCCCGTGCCCTTCCCGCGCGTGCTCGAGAGCGGGGTCCGCTTCGAGGACGTCACCTTCACGTACCCCGGCAGCGAGCGGCCGGCCTTGCAGGACTTCAACCTCCACATCCCTGCGGGGAAGGTGGTGGCCATCGTGGGGGAGAACGGGGCCGGGAAGAGCACCTTTATCAAGCTGCTCTGCCGGTTCTATGACCCCGACACGGGGCGGGTGACCGTAGACGGTGTGGACATCCGGAGCTTCGCGCAGGCGGACCTCCGCCACCACATCTCCGTCATGTTCCAGTTCGCGATGAAGTACCAGATGACGGCGTCGGAGAACATCAGGATGGGCGACGTGAGCGCCCCATACGGGCGGGACGAACTCGAAGCTGCGTCGCGCAGCGCCGGCGCGCACGATTTCATCTCGGAGCTTCCCAAAGGCTACGACACGATCTTGGGACGGTGGTTCGCTACCGGCATGGAGATCAGCGGGGGGGAGTGGCAGCGGGTGGCGCTCGCTCGTGCGTTCTTGCGGCGCGCCCCCCTCATCATCCTCGATGAGCCCACCAGTTTTATGGACTCGTGGGCCGAGAACGACTGGCTCCGCCGGTTCCGGCGCATCGTGGAGGGGCAGACGGCCCTCATCATCACGCACAGGTTCAGCACGGCCATGCAAGCCGACATCATCCACGTCATGGACGACGGCAACATCATCGAGTCGGGCTCCCACGCGGACCTCATCGTGAGGGGGGGGCATTACGCGACGTCGTGGGCGGCGCAGATGCGCCAGGCCGGCACCCAGGCGGCTGCCGGCACCCAGGCAGCTAAGGTGATGGAGTAGCACGTCGGATGCGGCGGCTCGTTCGGGTGCTGTCCTTGGGAGGGGATCTCCTGCTCGGTGGGCTCTTCGTGGCCGGTAGCGCAGCGTACTTCGTCCCTCCGGGTCCCCTCTGGGTCCTTCAGTTAATCGCTCCAGCGGTTCCTTACCTTGGGGCTGCCGTGATAGGCGTGGCTGTTGCCATGGCGCTAACGCGGCGCTGGATCGCCTTCGCAAGCCACCTCGCTATTTTGGTCGCCGCTGTTGCCGCACCGATGGGTTCGGGGGGGGCGGTCCCTGCCACCGTCCCACCCGCTACGCCTACCCTCACAGTAGTGAGCTTCAATGCTCCGGGATTCTCCGGGAGGGCGTTCGAGCGACTGGTGACCGAGGCGAGGCCGCACGTCTTCGCGCTCCAAGAGGTCACGGTCCAGGCGACCCCGCCATCCGGGCAGGTTCAGGGCGGGGGGCTCGTGGTCGTCCCCGCCCTCTTGGGCCGCGGGTACGGGCTCTCGCGGCTAGCCGGTGATGCGTACGCCCCCGTGCGGGAGCCCATCTTCTCCCTGCTCGAGCCGGCCGGCCCAGCCCAACTCGTCGCGGGGTACCCCCAGGAAGGGCTGTGGAGATCGGGAGGGATCACGCGTTCGCTCTACCACTGGCAGGGGCGAGTCATCGCCGTCTACAGCGTGCACATGCACTCCTTCAGTGGAGAGCGGCCGTGGAAGCGGGTAGGGGGGGAGCGGCACGTGTTTTCGCTCTCGGCGTGGTACCGCGCTCTACGTTCCTACCGGGCTGATTTTCGGATACGGGCGGAGCAGGCGCGGGAGTTCCGTCGCGTGCTCGAATCGGAGCCGCACCCGTTCATCGTGTGTGGCGATCTCAACAGCACGCCGTACCACTGGGCCTACGCCCACCTCGCCGCCCCGCTGCAAGACGCGTTCAAGGGGGCCGGAAGTGGGTGGGGCGGGACCTACCACGCACGCCTCCCCCTCGTCCGGATCGACTACGTCCTGGCCAGTAAGGAGTGGGAGGTGCGGGCGGCTCGCGTGGATAAGAACGTGGCCTCGGACCACCGGCCCCTGGTAGCAGAACTCGCGTTACGGCCCCAAGAGTAGTCGAGGGCGACCCGCGTTATGACGGCGTGCCCATCGGCCGATAGCTACCGTGTTGGACGTCCCGCCTCCCAGCTCCGGTCCGGTCTGCTGAGAAGGGAGAGTGGTGCCGCACACGTGCGGGCTGTTTCGTTTCCCTCGCCTATGCCTCCTCCGCCCGCTCCAGGGGAGCCCCCGCGCTACGGCCCCTCTCGGGCCCGACGTTTGAGGAGGCGGGGAGACGGCGCAGCAGGCCAACAGGACAGGGGTCCCTCGGCTGTCGCCTCGGCTTATCTTACGGTTTAGACCTATGCGCCCGTCACAGTCTTACGCTGGCCGAACAGCCGATCGGGCCAGATCATCCATTGTGCCACCCACTGACCGTTGTGCCACCCATAATCAGCGGCATTGAAATGGAACGCCGCGCAGAATTCGACTTGCTGACGCTCTTCAGCCGGACCGCGCTCGGAGGGGAACAGGAAGTGCGCGCTGAGGCGCTACTCGGAGAGGACCTCGACTGGGGTTACCTGGGCGCGATCGCCGGTTACCACGGCGTCCAGCCCCTGTTGTACTACCACCTGCGGAGGCTGGCGCCGGAACTGCTCGCGGTAGAGCCGCTCGACCGGCTACGGGCCGTCGTCGGCGCCCGTTCTGCGCACGGGCTCGTGCTCGTGCACGAGCTGGGCCGGCTCGCCGGGGTGTTCGAGCGCGAGGGGCTCCCCGTCATCGCTATGAAGGGTCCCGTCCTGGCGCAGAGCATCTACGGGGGCATCGCGCTGCGTCCGTTCGTCGACCTCGACCTCGTGATCGACCGCGCGAGGTTCGACGAGGCCAACCGCATCCTGGAAGGGGAGGGGTACGAGTCCCGGGAGCTGACCCCGTTCCAGAAGCGAAGCTACCTCTTCATCCACGGCCAGTTCACGTTCTGGCGCCGCATGGCGAGCGTGGGGTCGGCGCTGGCGGTGATCGACCTCCACACGGCGATAATGCCGCCCGGCTACTCGTACACGGAGGACTTCGGCGACCTCCTCAGGCGCTCCGGGACGATGAAGTTCGGGGCGTCGGAAACGCGGGTCTTGGAGACGGTCGATCTCCTCGAGGTGCTGTGTTACCACGGGTTCAAGAACCGGTGGGACCGGCTGAAGTACATCGCCGACGTGGCCGAGCTCCTGCGCGCTACGCCAGAGCTGAACTGGGACGCGGTGTACGCCCGCGCCCGCGCGATGCGGAGCAGCCGCGTGCTGTGGCTCGGGCTGTCCTTGGCCGAACGGG
Source organism: Rhodothermales bacterium (assembly GCA_039944855.1). Lineage (NCBI taxonomy): Bacteria > Pseudomonadati > Rhodothermota > Rhodothermia > Rhodothermales > Rhodothermales bacterium. Next base: position 64,439 of record JBDUXZ010000030.1, read on the forward strand.
TTCTGGACGCCCCTGTGCCCGAGCGGGTGAGCCGGGACGTGCACGCGGATCGCCACGTGATGTCGCTGAGCGAGGAGATCGTGGAGCGGCTCCCGCAGCAGGCGCACATGAGGGTGGAGCCCTACCTCGACCGCGTCCGCCTCAACATCCTCGCGCAGGACAGCCTGCTCGGCCGGCTCCGCTACGGCGCGTACGCGACGGCGCGCCGGATCTCGGAGCTCTACATCCCGGAGGGGGACTGAAGCCCAGGTGGACTGATCCGGAAGGCGGCTAGGGACCGGGGGCTAGGAGCCTCGTCGCGAGCTGGCCGGGTTGGCCTGCTCCCACCGGATGGCGAACTGTAGGAGCTCGGTGACGGTGTCGAACCCGAGCTTCTCCTTCGCCCGCCGCCGGTACGTCTCCACCGTCTTCCGCGAGAGGTTCAGCCGCTCGGCGATCTCCTCGGTCGGCCGCCCCTGCCCGAG